>JANNXZ010000146.1:0-22427 GCA_031409835.1 Nitrospirota bacterium | reverse complement strand
GTTGAAGCGTCTTGCGGGTCTGTGAGCTGTTTTGTCGTGATCGGCTCCCAGCAGCAGGTGCCGATGGCGGGCCGCCTGACTGTGAATGCTATCTACAACTACACCCCGATGGAAGCGCCTTCAGGGCAAGGCGGCGGCATCCCCTTTGCCAATCAGGGCAACCAAACGTTGACACTCGCCAATCTGAACGTGAATCAAATCCGGACACTCATGCGAACCGCAACGTTGGACATGAACTACGGTTTGACCGAGCGGTTTGGACTTCAAGTGACGCTGCCCTACAAGCAAGTGAACTCCGATGCCCAAGTCGGAGGTCTCAACCCAACTCCCTACAGCGATAAGGGTCTCGGCGATATTCGTGTCGCGTTGAAATACAACGTCCTCCCGACCCTGCGAAGCATGATCGTCTTGGGAATGGGTGTCGATCTGCCGACCGGGGACTATGGACAACGGGTGCAGGGTGGATCGCTCGCGGAATCGACGCTCCAAATCGGTCGTGGCAATTTCGGCCTCGTGCCGACCATTTACCAAAGCTATGAGCTGATTCCTCATCGCCTCAATCAGTTTGCCTTGGCGAGCTACCGCCACACGTACAAAAACAGCGACGGGTATAAATTTGGGGACGAGGTGAACCTCAGCGTGGGACTCAACATTATCCCGCTTGAGCAAACACCGTGGTTTGTCCTGACGCAGCAAGTGAATTATCGATGGTTGCAGAACGATTCGATGGATGCGTCGCTCTTCCAGTTTAACCCGGCGACAGGATCTTCGATCTTGCTCGATCCGACCATCAAGTTTCGTGCAGTGCCGACCACCGGATCAACCTACATCGCCTATTCTCCCGGCATTATGCTCAACCTATGGGACTACGCATCGTTCTACTTCATCGCGCAGATTCCCGTGATGCGGGATTTCAACGGCAACCTTGAACAGCAGCGCAGTTATATCTTCGGACTGAGCAGATCGTTCCAGTTACTCGGTGGGTCGTAGGGACAAGGGATAGATGATCAGCATGTTCTTGCAGGTGCGGGCAGAGAATCGGCGAGGCACATTCTCTCGTGCGATAGCGTGCATCTGCGTGTCGCTCTGGCTAGCCGGGTCCGTCTCCACGCTGTACGGAAGCTTCACGCCGCAATGGACGACGCCCCACTGTCCGCAATCTCATTCGAACGCTGCGCAGCACACCCATGGATCCTGTGCATGGCACTGCGACAGTATCGACACCCCATTCTCCTCTGGCCGGTCATGGGGACCATCCATTACTCCGACAGGATTCCCCTCCAGGCATCTCAGTGCCACATCGCATGCCACCGTTCTGAACGGGGGGATCACCAGCCGAGGGCCGCCTCGTTCAAGTCTTTTCGCCGCGTCATCAGCATAGGTAACAAGGTCGGCTTCCCACGAGGATGCTGCACACTCAAATCAAAAAGGATAGGCACATGAAAACGAATAAGAATCGGACAAGAGTTATCACTGGCGCAACAACGGCAATACTGGGGATGGCGTTGATCGGCCTTGCAAGCTGCAGTTCGGGAGAATCAACCTCCGGAACCGTCGCCCCCGGCGGCAGCGCGGCGCTGTCAGGCCCGCTCGCGTTCATCAATAACCGTGGTATTGGTAATCAAAATACGCTCTCGGTTGTCGGCATTGACTCTCAGGGCAATCTGAAAATTGTTTCGACGATGGGAACCGCAAACGAATTCGAGGGGAATGCGCTGGGAGACATGCAATTTTCTGCGGGAGAATGGGTGTTTGTGAACCTCGGCGCGGGGAACAAGGTCGCGACCATCGACCCGCTTAGCGGATCGACGCCTATTTTCGAAGCCAACATGGCTACCGGCACTCGCCCCGTTCACATCTATCGGGATCCGACGGACGGTGAAGTCATATGGTCGATGAACGACGGCGATGCGACGAATGGCAACGACAGTATCCACTGCGGAGGTGTCGGTACCTCGGTCACAGTATTGCACAACTCTCACATCGGCCCAGGCGGAAATCCTCCATTCGTCGTAGGCACGACATGCACCCTCGCGTCGGGCCATGGGGTCACCGCATTTTCCCGCCCCACAGTGGCCGACCAGAATATTCCCAAATACGCCGTGATCACGAACGAAAAAGGCGGCCAAATGGCGTTTCTCGATAACGTTGAGACTTCACCCACGTACCGATCCATGGTCGCCCGCCTGGATCTTTGCACGAACTTGGGTCAGGCAGGGCTGATTCCGGCGGGATCGCCATGTGATAGCGAAGCCGGCACAGCCATGAACGTGCCGTTTACGGCAAATGGCTCAAATCCGCATGGCATTCGCTGGTCGAAGAGTTCCGGCAAGATTTACAGTATCCAAACAGGCTATGGTGAAATCATCGAGGTCGATCCCAATTTAATTGCGCTAGGCCCAAGCGATAATACTAGCGCCATTACGCGAAGACTGAGTTTGACAGGTACACCCTATAGCTCATACGGGATCACGCCCGATGGGAAATTCCTCTTCCTCCGTGGGAGAGATATTACGACCGATCCAGATCACATCATCGGGAAGCTCGCCGTGGTCGATCTCACCGCTGGTGGACCGCTCGCGATTACGGCATTGCCGGATCTTTTAGATGTCGTTCCCTCAACCTTCAAGTTCACGCCAGATGGTCAGCGGATGTACCTGCTGGCGTCGGATACTGCGACGGGAACGGGAAATCAGCTTGTGAATCAGAAGAAGAATCGCCTATTTGTTTTCAACCCGTCGACCTTTCCGGTTGTGCAAACGCCAGTTGAAATCGCCCTTCAGCCAGCCAGCGGGCACAATTTCGACGTGGTAGTCGAGGGGGCCGGCCAAGCAAGTGGAGTTCTGGTGTCAAATGGGACAGCAGGACTTAACGGTTTAGTATCATTCATAAACGCTAATAACCAGCTAATCGGAAACTTAGTCGTCGGGCTGAATCCTGGAGCAGTCATGATCTATGCTCCTGGTGCAGCTGCGGCCGGCAACCAAGCATCGTCATAGTTGACCAGCGGAACGACGATCACGGCATGCCGGAATAGTAGAGCGCATGCCGTATCTGTTGCAGTCTGAGTCGAAGAGGGCAGGACAACCTGCCCCCTTCATACTCCTTAAACAAAAACTACCGTTTTCGCTCCAGCAGCGGCTCAAGCGTTGGGAAAATCTTCTCGACAATGATGCGATAGCCTTCCCCGGTCGGATGAATGCCGTCGGCCTGGTTGAGCAAGGATGAGCCTTCCACACCATCGAGAAAAATGGAATCAGTGTCAGTTGATACCGCTGTTATCCGACACGGTGCATCGCGCACTTGCGGTGGGCCGGAATTGCACGGCGCGGGTGGATTGTGGTACGCAGAGACTGGTGACGATTCAACAGGAGGGGAGATCATGAATACAATCATCAAGTTTGTCTGTCTGATCGGATTCGTTTGTGCGATGGCGACGCCCGTCTTCGCGGGCGAGGAGAAAGTCATGATCATGCTCGGCGGCAAGTACTGCGATGCCTATTTGGGTAATGTCCAGGATGCGTTGACGAAAGTGGCCGGCGTGAAGGCGGTCGATTTGAAAAGCATGAAAGGCCACGCGGTGGTGACCGTCGAATCCGGCAAGGTGAAGCCAGAACAGCTAGCCACAGCAGTCAACGGCGTGAAAGGAGATAGCTGGTATTGCACGGGCGAGGTCATGAAGTGAGGGAACGCCATCCGGGCAAGATGCTGAACAAGTCCGCCAGTGCCACAGACCGTAGCGCGTGAAATGCGAGAAAGGCGAGGTCCGAAGTTCCGGGAACCTCGAACTTCGGGCCTCGAACCCTCGCCCGTCCCCGCGTGCCTTTTCCTAAGCCGCCTTCACCGGTTTCGCTCTAGCAGCGGCTCAAGCGTTGGGAAGATCTTCTCGACAATGATGCGATAGCCTTCTCCGGTCGGATGAATGCCGTCGGCCTGATTGAGCGAGGACGAGCCTGCCACCCCGTCGAGAAAAAATGGAATCAGCGTCAGACGGTATTGCTTCGCTAGGGCCTGGTAGAGCGATTCAAACCCGTCGGTATAGTCCTGCCCATAATTCGGGGGGAGCTTCATTCCCGCTAGCACGACTGTGACTGAAGCCTGTTGGAGTTGTTGAATGATCCGTTCGAGGTTGGCTTTCGTCTCCTGCAGACTGAGGCCACGGAGCCCGTCGTTGCCACCGAGTTCCAGAATGACGATTGTCGGCTTGTTCTTCAGGACCCAGGAGACCCTTCTGGCTCCGCCGGCCGTCGTCTCACCGCTGACTCCCGCGTTCACGACTCGATAGGCATAGCCTGCCGAATCCAGCGCCCGTTGTAAGTGCGCGGGATAGGATTGATCCGGTCGCACACCTAAGCCGGCCGTCAGGCTATTGCCGAAGGCGACGATGCTGGGACGTTCGGCGGAGATAGGCCTTGGTCCCGCAGCCTCGCGCGGGGGAGCCGGCGACGGGGACGGAGCGGCGGCCGCATTGCTACGGTCATACCCATAGTGGAGGAGCAAGGAGAGGCAAAGACAAGAAAATAGTTTTGTGAGAATCCATGAGCGGCGCATCATCATCCAGTATAATATACCCTTCACCTGGACAATATGGCGGGAACCAGAAAGACAATATGATCGCCCTCTCTCACCTGACGATGCGCTTGGCCGGTGGCGGTCATCAGATCACGATCCTCGACGATGTCACGCTTGAGATTCCTGATAAGCAGCGCGTGGCCATCGTCGGCCCTTCCGGAAGCGGGAAGTCCACCTTGCTGGGTCTCATTGCGGGACTGGATCGGCCCACGTCCGGCTCCATCATCTTAAATGGCGTAGAGATCTCGGCCATGCGCGAAAGTGCCTTGGCGCGCTATCGTCGCGATCACATCGGCTACATCTTTCAATCATTCCATCTCATTCCCACCCTCACCGCGCTGGAAAACGTTCTGGTGCCGCTGGAGTTGGCAGGGGTGCGCACGGCGCAGGATCGTGCAACAGAGTTGTTGCAGACCGTCGGCCTGGGAGAGCGACTGCATCACTATCCCGTCCAATTGTCGGGAGGCGAACAGCAGCGGGTGGCGGTGGCCAGAGCCTTCGCCTGTCACCCACCGATTCTGTTGGCCGATGAGCCGACCGGTAATTTGGATTCGGCCACAGGCCAGCACGTGATGGAGCTGCTCCATGCGCTCCATCGCGATTTTGGCACGACCTTAGTCCTCGTCACACATGATCGAACCATGGCCTCTTCAATGGAGCGCGTGATTGCCTTGCGCGACGGTCGCATCGAATCCGATACCCTCACCGACCCAGACCATCGAGCCGCAGAGTCGTCCCAGTGATTCGCTTCATCCTCAGAATGGCCTGGCGTGAAACCAGAGGAGCCTGGCGGCACTTTCTCTACTTCTTCGCCTGTATCGCAATCGGCGTCGGAGCCTTGGTCGGGGTGTCGCTCTTTGGCGCGAATATGGAGCACGCCGTCACGAGAGAAGCCCGTGGACTGTTAGGCGGCGATCTCGAAATTCGCCTCACTCGCCCCCTAAGTCTCCCAGGACAGGCGGTGCTGAACTCGCTGAGTGAACGGGACATGGTTTTCACCCATGTGAGCGAGCTTGTCGCCATGGCTGCGCGCGCAACTTCCGGGTCCTTTATGACTCAATCGACCCAGATCATTGAACTGAAAGCGGTGGAATCGACCTATCCTCTGTACGGGGCGATCCGACTCGACCCAGCCCAATCGCTTCATGTCCTGCTCCATCCAGATAACAATCGCTGTGGTGGGCACTCCTGTTTTGGCGCGGTGGTACAGGAGTCGCTGTTGATTCGGATGGGCCTCTCGGTCGGGGATCGTTTGAAGATCGGTCAAGCCATGTTTCTGATCACAGGAGTCGTCAGGACCGAGCCAGATCGAATGGCCAATGCCTTCACCTTGGGTCCACGGGTGATGATTGCACAGGAAGGATTATTGGCGGCGGAACTGATTAAGCCTGGAAGCCGGGTACGGGAACGGTATCTGGTGAAGATCGCCGCCGATGTGCCGCTGGAGCCGCTGCGCGCCGAGCTGCGAGATCGGCTGGAGGCAGATTCGGCGCGCGTATCCAGCTATCGCACGTCCCAGTCACAGTTGAGGCAATTCCTCGAACAGCTCTCCCGCTATCTCGGGCTGATCGGCCTCACCGCGCTGTTCATCGGCGGGCTGGGAGTCGGAACCTCGATTCATGCGTTCTTGCGGGACAAGTTGCGAACGATCGCTATCTTGAAAGCGGTCGGCGCTGATTCGACCACGGTCGTCTCAACCTATGTGGTCCAAGCGATCTTCCTGGGATGTATTGGGAGTCTCGCCGGCATCGTGTTGGGAATTGCGCTTCAACGAGGACTGCCCCCTCTTGCAGCTGCTCTCTTTGCGTCAGACATTCTCGATCAGTTAGGCGTCTCTTCGGAATTGTCGTGGTACTCGGCCTGGCCCTTGCTGAAAGGGGCAGCGCTGGGACTGTTGTCGACGCTGCTGTTTACCCTGTGGCCCCTGTTGAAGATTCGAGAGGTTCATCCAGGCGCCATCTTTCGGCGCGATGCAGAACAGGCGACGGTCGAGCAGGGGACTCCTCGGTCACGATGGTGGGTGAACTGGGGGCTGACTGATCCCTGGAATGTCGGGACGGCGGGAGGAATCATCCTCGGACTCTGCGCGCTCTCGGTGTGGCAAGCCGGTTCGTGGTCGATCGGCTTTTTGTTTATCGGGGCGATGTCTCTCGCTATCACGATCCTTTTTGTCTGTGCGCGGGTGTTTGTGAAAGGGCTGGCCTGGGTGCCGCTGCCTCGCGTCCTGAGCCTTCGCTATGCCATGGGTAATGTCGTACGGCCAGGCAGCCAGGCGACGGGGATCATGGTCGCCATCGGCATCGGCGTGATGGCGATTGTCACGGTGTCGCTGGTGGAACAGGCGTTGCTCCAACAAATACAGGAGAATCGTCCGGCGGATGCCCCGACATTTTTCTTTATCGACATCCAGCCAGACCAAGCGAAGGGGTTCGTGTCGTTGGTCGATCGACAGACCGGCCATGCGCGTCCGGAGCTCATGCCGCTGGTGCGTTCACGGCTCCATGCGGTCAACGGACGTGTCGTCACGGTGGAAGAAGGAGTGGAGAAGGACGACAAACGTACTGAAGGGAAAGAGGGACGTGGGAAACAGTGGTATTTCACCCGGGAGTATGTCCTGACCTTTCTCGACCAACTACCGAAAGACAATACATTGGTTAAAGGAGAATGGTGGAAGCCCGGGCAGGTCTTCTCAACCCCGCAGGTATCAGTGGAGGAAGATGCTGCCCTGCATTTAGGTCTCGCGGTCGGCTCGACCGTGGAGTTCGATATTCAGGGGGCCACAGTGTCGGCTGAGGTGAGCAGTATCCGCAAAGTCGAGTGGGGAAATTTCTCGACAAATTTCTATATGATCTTGTCCCCAGGCTCAATTGAGGGGGCGCCCTTTACCTATGTGGCCACGGTACGGGTCTCGCCACAGGAAGAGCTGCCGTTGCAGCAGGCAGTCGTCGCCTCATTTCCGAACATCAGCGCCATTCACATCGGCGACGTGCTCGATGGGTTTGCGCGAGTGCTCGATCGTCTTTCGCTGGCCATCAGGGCCGTGGCCTTATTCTGTGTTGTGGCCGGAGGGCTGGTCATGGCGGCGGCACTCGCAGCGACCCGCTACCGGCGTCTCTACGAGTCGGTCATTCTGAAATCGCTCGGCGCGACCCGCAGCTTGATTGCGCGCGCCTTTGCCATGGAGTATGTCCTGCTGGGAGCCGTCGCCGGGTTGATCGGACTGACCCTCGGGACTGTCTTGTCATGGGTCCTCGTGCGGTATGTGTTCGACCTTCCATGGAGCATACACCCACAGGTGCTCGGCATCGGCCTCCTCCTGACGATGTTGCTGACACTGATCGTGGGGTTTGCCAGCACCTACCGGATTCTCGGCCAGCGGCCGCTGGCCGTGCTGCGGCACGAGTAAACGATGCAACCAGACCGGTTGTCTCCTTGCTCGCGCACCGTGTGGCCTCAGCGGTCTATCGATACCGATCCAGATACGTGTGCAAGGTGAGGCTGTCCCGCTCTCGTACCGTCACTGCGATTCGCAGCTGTTCCAAATATTGATCCAGCGTTTTCCCTCCGAGATCAATCTTGCGTGTGGTGAAAAAGTCCCTCACGTCTCGTTCGAGTTCAGCCGTGGCGAGGCTGACGATTCCACCGCACATGCGGCGCAACCCTTGTTTGGGGAACAATTGGTCCATCTTTTCCCAGTTCGTTTTCAGAAAATCCCAGGCCAATTCTCTGCCATACACATTGCTTAGGATGGCACTGACGAGAAACGGCGCGTCTTGTGTGCGGATTTCTCCGCTGATGGTGCGGGCGAGGGTGCGTTCGAGCAATGCTTTGGGTTGGAACGATGCGAGCGAGAAGAGATAGCGCCGTTCTTCTTGCGGTGTGGCGGCAGTGCGAAACCGTTCGTTGAATTCGTCGTATCGGGTTGCGTCGCCCGTATGCGCGAGGATCGCGACGAGCGCGGGCACGACATTGGGATCAACGGTGGTCGCGTCGTTGCGGTAGGCCTGGTACAGCTCGGCTGCGCGGTCTTGGATGGCAGGATCGTTCCCGAGTTTTCCCTGTGCACCGATCAATTCACCCCGTAATTGCTTCGTCCCTTCGCTCTCGCCGCTTCGAGGTACCCAACCCAACGCGGCAACGGCGGGACCGACCCGACCGCGTACGAACGCTTCGAGCGCCGGACGATCCTCCACAGTGATGATCCGATTCAGGAAGGAGAAGGAGTCGAGTAGCACAGCCCAGACATTCTTGTCCCGCTCCGCGGTGAAGCGGGTTGTCAGGTCGAGATAGTCCGTAAGGGGCATGAGGCCTGCGACGGTGATGGCCCAGGCGTCGTTGATAATGTTAAACCGTTCGGTGGGGGCGAGTCGGTCGATGCCGGCGTTCAGTATCCGGGTAAGCAGATCTGGCGCATAGTGCACTCGGTAGAAGCCATGGCCTCCTTCGTTGATCAATACTGACTCCCAGTCGTGGGGGAGCGGGACGGTCGTGTCCTTCTCCGTCAGCAACATGCGTGATGTGTTGATCTTGCCTCCGGCGGTGACTCGCATCTGGAGTGGAATCTGCCATCGCTGGTCTTTTGAGGGGCTGGACTGCTCGTCGCTCAAGTAACTGAACCGTTGTTGTGTGATCGTGAGCTCGGATGATGGACTGACCGTCACGGTCACGAGCGGGAACCCTGGTTGGAAAATCCATCCGTTCATGAGTTCAGGCACTGGCTGTTTGGCGATCTTCCCCAGCGACACCCAGAGATCGTTCGTGTCTGCATTCCCATAGGCATGCGCGTGCAAGTAGTCGCGGACTCCGTCGCGAAAGACCCTCGGTCCAATGTGCTGTTCCAACATCCGGAGCACCGACGCGCCTTTTTCATAGGTCAGGACATCGAACATCGCGTCGGCATCCTTGGGGGCCTGCACTGGATATTCGATCGGTCTAGTGCTGTGAAGTCCGTCTACTGAAAAGGCCGCGGCGCGTGAAACGCCGAAACTGTCCCATCGTTTCCATTCAGGTTTCCAAGCGTCGACGGCCAGCATTTCCATGAAGGTGGCGAAGGCTTCGTTCAACCAGAGACCGTTCCACCAAGACATGGTCACTAAATCGCCGAACCACATGTGTGCGTTTTCGTGCGCGACCACATCGGCTACTCGCTCTAGTTCTCCATGCGTGGCGCTCTGCCGATCGACCAACAGAGCCGTTTCACGGTAGGTAATAGCGCCAAGATTTTCCATGGCCCCCGAGGCAAAGTCTGGAATAGCGAGTAGGTCGAGCTTATCGCCTGGGTAGGGAATCCCGTAATAGCGTTCAAAAAATGAAAGTGACGCCGCCGCAATGTCTTGACCGAATTGGGCCAAATGTTTTTTCCCAGGTATGGCCCACAGGCGAAGTGGGGTTTTGCCGATCATCACCGGTTCGGTCGGCTCGATCCGGCCTACGATGAACGCGACCAGGTAGGTGGACATCTTCATCGTATCGGCGAAGCGCACCACCTTTTTCCCGCCGGCAAGCGTTTCGGATGCGATCGCGCTGTTGGAAACTGCGGTGAGCGTTGGATCGACAACCAGTGTCGTGGCAAAGACGGCTTTGAAGTCCGGTTCATCCCAGCAGGGGAAGGCTCGGCGGGCATCGGTGGCTTCGAACTGTGTCGCAGCCATATTGTGAATCGTTCCACGCTCGTCTTTGTAGGTGCTCCGGTAGAAACCTCGGAGCTTGTCGTTGAGTGTTCCGCTGAATGTGATCGACAGCTTCCATGTGCCAGGTGAAAGAGGCCTGGCGAATGTGAGATGGCAGCGCTGGAGTGCTGCATCCAACATCACCGTGGCCTGTCTCGCCGGGCCTGAGTCATCCTCAATCTTCGCTGAAGTGATGTCGAGTTCGATGGCATTGAGGACGATTTCAGAGGTCGGCTGATGGATCGTGAGAGTGATGGTTTCCTCTCCGGCAAAACGTGCCGTAGTCAGGTCTGGCTCCAATCGCAGATCGTAGCGAATCGGGACCACATGTCTTGGAAGCCGGTATGGATCGAGTGTGGCTGGAGAAAAGTCCTGGTTCATATCCTTACCTTTCGGTCGTTCGGTGGCCGCTTGTGCAAAGGAAGCGTGGAGCCACGAGTTAAAGAACGGTGTGAGTGGAATGGCCAGGAGGAAGCGGCCGTGCGTAATGAGGGTCTGTAGCGTCTGTCGCCTGCTGATCGGGTCAGTCATGTCCTCGTCGCGGGGTGCGTCTCAACTCCGTTGGCGGTGCCCACGATGAGCAGGTCTGTTCGTCCGACAAAGAGGCCGGTCTCGACAACGCCGGGAATTTGGTTCAAGGCGATTTCAAGGTTCCGCGGCTGATCGATTCGCGCAAGGTGCACATCCACGATCATGTTGCCGGCTTCGGTTGTGAACGGAACTCCGTTCCGTTCCCTGAGCACCACGCGGCTCTGCGTGAGGGCCTCAATTTCTCGCGCCGTACTTCCCCAGCCGAAAGGGATCACCTCGATGGGGAGCGGGAACGATCCCCCCAGCACCGAGACTCGTTTGCTATGGTCAACCACGACGATGAACTGCTTCGCTGAGGCCGCGACAATCTTTTCTTTCAGGAGCGCGCCGCCTCCGCCCTTAATGAGATTGAAACCTGGATCGACTTGATCTGCCCCATCGATCGCGACATCGATCACCCACGCATGATCGGCATCGATGAGGACGATTCCTTGTTGCTGGGCGAGCACGGCCGTTTCCCTCGACGTGGGCACTCCGCGAAGCTTCATGCCCGAACGGATTTTCTCTCCCAGCGCGATGACCATATGCTTGGCCGTGGAACCGGTCCCGAGGCCGACGACCATCCCATCGCGGACGAATTCGACGGCTTTGAGAGCTGCGGCTTTCTTGAGACTGTCGAGATCCTGGCTGCTCATCATGATGCGGGGGGATGGGAGAGGGCTGCGGCGACGGATGCGGCGCCGAGTAAGGCGGTCTGCTGATTCATCACCACTTTGACTGGGATCGAACTCATCAAGCGTTTATAGCGACCTTTGTTGGTGAAGGCCTTCATAAATGTTCCGTCTTTGAGTTTGGCCAGCAACTTCGGTGCGATGCCGCCGCCCAGATACACGCCGTTGAGTGTCATCGCCTTTAGGGCAAGATTGCCTGCTTCGGCGCCATAGATGGAGGCAAACAGGTCCAGCGCCTGCTTAGCGATGTCTGCCTGCCCCTTGAGCCCTGCTGCTGCGATCACTGCAGCAGGGTCGCCGGCTTTGATTTGTTCCGAGAGCCAGGTCGGCTCATTTTTCTTGCTGTCTCGGACATAATCATAGATCGCATGCAGGCCGGGGCCGGACAATACACGTTCGTAGCTCACGTGCAGATAATGACTGCGCAGGTGGCGTAGCAATTCAATTTCGTTATCATTGTTCGGCGCGAAGTCCGCATGCCCCCCTTCCGACTGCATCGGCTGATAGTGCGAACCGTTCCAGAAGAGGATGGATTCGCCTAGTCCAGTTCCCGCCGCAATCAGGGCAAGCGCTTGGTTGTATGCCGGTGGAGTTCCGGCATTGAGGACTTCGACTTCATCCGGTCGGAGCAAGAGAATCCCATGTGCCATGGCTTCGAGGTCGTTGAGCAGCTTGACTTGCGGTATGTCGAACTGTTTCGCCAAGGTTGCGCCATCGACTACCCACGGGAGGTTGGTCGTTTGGCAACGGTTCTGAATGACAGGGCCGGCGATGCCGAAACAGGCCGCGTCGATTTTCTGTGCTTGTTCCGCTGGGCGCTCCGGTTCCGGCTCAGCGTCGCCCTTTTCAGTTACGGATTCGTCCATAGACGTTAGGGGCTTCGGTGGGACGAGAAATTCGGCGAGCATGTCATCGAGTGACGTGTAGTCGGCACTGTGGAACGACTCCAACCGGACGGGATCGACGCGGTCCTTCTTCCAGTCGAACAGGGCCAAGTGAGTCTTCGTGCCCCCGATATCACCGGCAACGATCATCTCGCCCTCATGCGGTCGCCCACTGTTACTGGATCGGAAGCTCGGCTGCTGCAGCCCGGTCGAGGAACCAGATGAGTCGGCCCTCCTCCGGCTGGACCAACGATGCCGGAAGCCGTCGCTCTACCTCAGTCTTCGGTTCGAGGATCGCTCTCACAACTCCTGCTTTGCTGGCCCCAGCAACGAGAAACAGTATCACACTCGCCCTGTTGATCGCAGCTAGAGTCATGGTCAGTCTGTTCGGTGGATCTTTCGGAGATTGCGTTGCCGCAATCAGGCGTTGATGGTCCCATAAAATTGATGCCCCAGGAAACAGAGAAGCCGTATGCCCATCCTCGCCTAGCCCTAAGAGGACGAGGTCAAGGGATGGCTGGGCCAATGGTAAGGTTTTCGTCGCAAAACGCAGCTGCTGTTCGTACTCAACGGCCGCCGCCTGTGGATCACTGGACTCCCCTGCCATACGATAGACCTGCGAGAGCGTAATATTCAGAGGGTTGAGCAGGGCTTTCTTGGCTAAGGCGTAGTTACTCAGCGGGTCATCTGAAGGAACGCAGCGCTCATCGCTGAAAAAAAAGATGGCCCGGGACCAATCGAAGCGATTGGCGAAGGCGGGAGAGGCCAGTACTCTGTAGAGAGCTTCCGGCGTCGTACCGCCGGAGAGGGCGATGAGGAATCGACCATTCGCTCGAACCGCCTCGTTACCCACTTCCAGCACAAATGTAGCTGCCGCTTCAGCCACTGTTTGGCTGTCGCTGTGAATGCGGATGTCAGGGACTGCGAGCATCCTACTTCTTACGGGTACGCCGCATAGCTGGGCGTCGAACCGGCGTGCGTGGGGATAGGGATTTCGTGAGTGCCTGAATCGTCGCGATGGGGTTCTTGCCCAGAGGCAAGACGATGGCCTGCTGTTCATGAGCGTAGAGTGCCTGGACGTCACCAGCAGCTTGGGCCTGCGCGAGGGTGCGAAACGTGAACGGTTTTCCTGGAATACTGAGATCGGGAATCATCTGATCGACAAGTTGTAGGAATAGCCCACCCCTCGGACCCCCCTTGTGGAGCTGGCCTGTCGAATGGAGATAGCGTGGGCCGTAGCCGGATGTCGTAGTCACATGGTGATAAGAGACGAGCGTTTTTCTCAGCATGCGAATGCCTTGTTCCATCTTGGAAGATGGTGTCGTATAGGCCAAGATGGCGACATAGGCGCCGGGGCGACCGTGCCGTTTGAGTTGCGATGAGGCCTGTGCAGCCGTCGAGGTCACCTGTTTCGGCAATCGACCGGTGGACTGGATCGTGGCCAGTACGCGAGCGGTGTTATCTTTGCTTTCCTGGACGTTCGGCTGATCGAACGGGTGAATCCCCAAGAGATGGCCTGCCAAGGCCGTGGCGACTTCCCATCGGAAAAATTCTCCTGCGAGATCGTACCGGTCTTGGAGGCTGAGCGTCAGGATTGGGTGACCCTCTCGCGCAAGCTTGGCAACCTGTCGGTCGAGCGGTCTATTCTGATCCCCCTTCAACCTCAGATAGATAAACAGTCGGTCTGTACCATACGCGGTTGGTGCGACAATTGGTTCATTTGCCACGGGGATGAGGCCAGTTCCTTCCTTGCCCGTGCTTTCTGCGAGGAGCTGTTCCGCCCACAGACCAAATGCCGCGATCTGCGGTGATGCGATCAAGGTGACCTTGTTGCGTCCTGTTTGCGCCAGTGAGGCCATCGTTGCGCCAAGGTCGGCCCCGGGATTCTGTTCGAGTGGGGACTGAATTCGACAGGCCTGGGCCATAGCTGTGGCGCGAGCGAGCAATCGCGCGATATCGACTCCCATAAGGGCGGCAGGGACTAATCCAAAATAAGAGAGGACTGAATACCGTCCGCCGATGTCGGGTGGGTTCGTAAAGATACGCCAAAACCGATGCTCTGTTGCCAACTTTTCCAACCCGGTTCCGGGATCGGTAATGGCGACGAACTGTGCGCCGCCTTGGTGGCCAGGAGTCTGGTGAACTCGTTCCCAAAAGTGGGCAAAGAGGGACATGACTTCGATGGTTCCGCCTGATTTGCTGGCGAGGATGAAGAGGCTTCGAGCAGGGTCGATCGCCTGTGTGACCTGTTGAACCCAGCCTGGAACGGTAGAATCGAGAATCCATACCCGTGGGAACCCGGGTGACGATCCGAATGTCGTGCGAAATACTTCCGGCCCCAAGCTGCTGCCACCCATCCCGAGCAGAACCACGTCGCGGATGCCGCGCTTTTTAGCCGCAGCGGTAAAGGTCCGCAACTCCTCGATCCGATCTTTCATATCCTCGATGACGGTCAGCCAGCCGAGGCGGTTGGTGATGTCGGTGGGATCTTGCTTCCAGAGTCGATGGTCCCGAGCCCACAGTCGCTCAACCGCACGGGATGCGGAGAGCCGGGCATGCGCCGCAACAACCAGGGATTGAAGTTCCGAGGGAAATGATCGATGCGTCTCGAGTTTCATGGTGGGCCTTTCTTCTATTGTAGATATCGGATGAGAGAAACACAAACATGAGATCCCGCCTCATCTGGTCTCTCTGGTCTGTTCGGTCTGTCTCGTTTGTTTGGTTGAACCAGAGAGACCAAATAGACCGAACAGACCAGACAGACCAGAGAAACCAAATGAAGCAAGACAGGATAGCACGTAGTTTGACAGGGCGCTGGCCCCGTCCCTATAATGCCCTGGTCACTTGTGAGTCTTCTTAGGCAAGGAGCGATCGTATGTCGTTTACATCTCAGCAGCCGTCGAACCTCAAGAAAAAACGTGAACATGGGTTTCGTAAACGGATGAGCACGAAGAATGGTCGGAAGGTCTTGGCTCGTCGTCGCGCCAAGGGGCGAGCACGCTTAACAGTATAGATTGAGCGCCGCTGACTAGGGCTGCACGAAGGAATCTTCGCCCTCCGTTATGTGCCACGGACAAGGTAGTTCCCATCACAGGATGCCAGTGTGTGGTCATGGCCGAGTCCGGCGATCCGGGCTCGAAGAGGAAGTCCTGTGCAAGCTGGCCTTCTCCCAGGATGATGACGATGTCGCAGGGTGGAGGTGACAGGGATCTGTTCCTGAAACGCAGCCGCGACATCGAGTATGCCAAGCAGCACGGTCATCGTATCTCGACCGCCCTCTTTAATGTAGTCATTTGCCGGACTGACATGAATGGCAGCCGGATCGGTATTGTGGTGGGGAAGCGATTCGGTGGAGCCGTCAGCCGAAATCGTGGCAAGCGTCTGTTTCGGGAGCTCACGCGTCAACTACGCGGTCAATTGCTCCCTGGACTTGACCTTGTGGTCTTTCCCAAGCGGGATTCGATTTTGCAACCCTTTGCCGTCTTGAAAGAGGTGTGGTTGTCAATGCTTCAGCGCCAACGGCTGCTTCGTCCTATATGAGGATGAGGGTGTCCAGAGGCGTCTGACCATGCGTGCCGGTGACCCTATTGGATCTTACCCCTCCTTAGGCCAACCTGCGATTCTGAGGCTACCCCGCTCTGAGTATGCGAAGACCGCGATCAGTCGGTGCGTATGCTGAGTGGAAACAAGCGCGTGATCTATCGTCTGTTAAAAGATGATCCGTTTCTTCCTGAAGGAATGGATTCTCTGTGAAGTAGTAGGGACACAATTGTTCACTTCGTGGTAGCGGTTTATTTATGGACAAACGCGTTATCGCATTTCTCGTTCTGTCGTTAGCGATCATCCTGGGATTCGACTTGGTTCTCAGACAGATGGGGTGGCTTCCTGAGCCACCTCCTGCTCAGGATGGCTCTGCCCAGGCCCCCTCTTCCCCGGAGCAAGAGCCAACTTCCACCCTTCAGACAGGCAAGGACAGTGCTTCGACCAGTCTAAGCGTCCCAACCCAATCAGGCACGAAGTCTGGCGCTCCTGCGTCGGGTATTTCTCAGCCAGTATTGGAACAGACGGTGACGATTGAGACAGATCTAGTTCGGGTCGAGCTGTCGAATCGTGGCGGAGTCATACACAGTTGGGAGCTGAAGCGATACCATACAGAGCCTCCCAAGGAGAAACCGGTACAACTCGTCTATCAAGGGGGAAAATTCAAAGGCCCCCTCTCGATGACGGTCGCAAATGCCGACATTGACAAGACGATTCGAGAAGGCCTCTATAATATTGAGAAAGACTTTACGAAGCTCGATGTCGCTCATCCTGTCGGGCATGTCACAATGCGGTTTCATGATCCAGTCACCCATATCGCGGTAGAGAAACAGCTAAAATTTCATCATGATAGTTATGTGGTGGATGTCTCGTTCGCTATCGAGGGAGTGACCGAGTCTTATGATATTGGGTTGGGGACAAATTTCGGTATCGTGGAATGGGGCGATGGGTTCATCGGTCTGATCGGATCGGCCTCGCAGGTCGACAACAAAATAGAAAAAGAGACACCGGAGAAAGAACTTGAGCGAAATGGGGCGGTGCAGTGGGTCGCCTTGCAGGATAAGTACTTTCTTTCGGTGTTAATACCGAAAACGGGTGCGGCCGCTCTCGCTAAAACGGAGGACCCCAAAATTGTGTCGGCTGGGGTGCGGATGGCCGCGTCAGGAGGGGCTTCCTCAGTTGCGCTTCAGCTGTACGCAGGCCCAAAGGAATACGACACGCTCCGCTCGATGAATGTAGGCCTGGAAGATATGATCGATTTTGGGTGGTTCATCTACGGCAGTTGGACTATTGTGAAATCGGTCGCCAAGCCGATCTTTTACATCCTGCGATTCCTCCATGAATATATCAATAACTATGGAGTCTGCATCATCTTATTGACAGTAGGGATCAAGCTGTTATTTGTGCCGTTGCAATACAAGAGCTACAAGTCGATGAAAATGATGCGATTGATCCAACCGAAGATCAAAGAAGTTCAGGAGAAATACAAGGGTGACCGCGATCGGCTAAACAAGGAGCTCATGAAACTATATCGGGAGCAGAAAGTAAATCCGCTGGGCGGGTTTCTCCCGATGTTCTTGCAGATGCCAGTCTTCATATCCCTGTTCAATGTCCTCTACATGACGATCGATTTGCGCCAGGCCCCTTTCATGCTCTGGGTTACCGACTTATCATTGCAGGATCCCTACTACGTGCTGCCGGTGCTCATGGGGGCGAGCATGTTTATTCAACAGAAGATCACGCCCACCACGATGGATCCGGCACAGGCAAAAATCATGTTGGTGCTCCCGATAGGCTTGACATTTCTGTTCATCAATTTTCCTGCGGGCTTAGTGCTGTATTGGCTAACGAACAATACCCTGACCATCACCCAGCAATTGGTCACGGATCGTTTCCTGTTGACTGACAAGGCGCTGCTCGCAGCAGGGGCTGAACGGAGTAGCAGCACGAGCGCATAGGCGTCCCCCGACTGGTCTATCTTGTTTATCTGGCCTGTCTCGTTTGTTTGGTTGAACCAGACAGACCAAATAGACCAGATAAACCAAATGAACAAGACAGGCTGGCGGACTTTTTCAGCATCCTGGTAGTGAAAGAGGCGTCATGCATGGAGGACTCGACGACACAATCTGTGCTATTGCCACCCCCATAGGGGAGGGCGGCATTGGGATTGTTCGCCTGAGTGGCCCTCAATCGCTTGTCGTCGCTTCCCGAGTTGTTCGCTTACGCTCTGGCCGGCCCCTCTCATCGGTTTCCTCACACACGCTGTATCTTGCCGATCTTGTCATTCCTGCATTGAGTGGGCAGAAAGATGACGGATCCGACCTTGATCAGCCACCCGTATCGTCTCTGCTCGATGAAGCGCTTGTGGTCTTCATGAAGGCTCCGCGGTCGTTTACGGCAGAGAACGTGGTAGAGATTCAGTCTCATGGCGGGGCGTTGGTGCTCGGGATGGTTTGCAAGGTCTGTGTTGAGTCCGGTGCACGGATGGCAGAACCGGGAGAGTTTA
Organism: Nitrospirota bacterium; assembly: GCA_031409835.1. Lineage (GTDB taxonomy): Bacteria > Nitrospirota > Nitrospiria > Nitrospirales > Nitrospiraceae > Palsa-1315. The sequence continues at coordinate 3,994 of JANNXZ010000146.1, read as the reverse complement.
CGAAGCGGGCTTTTCTGAACGGACGGCTCGATCTCTCCCAGGCGGAAGCGGTACTCGATACAATCAGGGCCACATCATCTGCCGGATTGAATATCGCTCAACGCCAGTTACGGGGCGATCTCGCTCGTGAGGTGGAACAGGCTCGGACCTCTCTCCTGACGGTGTTGGCCCATGTGGAGGCGGGGATCGATTTCGTGGGCGAAGATATTTCCTTTCTTCACCACGATGAACTGATGCGTATCGTGAGGGAGGCCTGTGCGGTGGTTCAGAAACTGGAAGCGACGGCGCAGGAGGGGCGGATCTTGCGCGAAGGCGCGCGCGTCGTCATCCTTGGCCGTCCGAATGTCGGAAAGTCCAGTTTGTTGAACCGTCTCCTGAGGGAAGAGCGGGCGATTGTGACGGCCATTCCTGGAACGACGAGGGACGTCATCGAGGAATCCATCGATCTTAACGGGGTGTTGATTCATTTAGTTGATACGGCAGGAGTGCGGGAAACGGATGATATTGTCGAGCAGGAAGGAATCAAGCGGACGCGTATCGCGCAGGATGAGGCGGACCTCTTGCTCGTGGTCGTGGATGGAAGTGTGCCCCTCACGAGTGATGATCGAGAACTCTTGAGTTCGGTTAAGGATTGCAAGCATGTGGTGGTGCTGAACAAGGCCGATTTGGCCGATGAAGTCGCGTCGGATGCTGCACTTGCAGGCCATTATTTATACAATATTTCTGCGAAAACAGGTTTGGGGATTGAGAGGGTGAAGTCGGCTCTTCGCAATCAATTGCTGCCTGGAGGCTTTGAAGCGGTGGAGAGCGTCACGGTCACAAACGTGCGACACCGTGATGCGTTGCGCCGGGCCGCTGAATCCTTGGGCCATACGCTTGAGTCCGTGCAGCACGGGATGGCTGGGGAACTTGTCTCAATCGATGTCCGCGCCGCCGCCGACGCACTCGGTGAAATTACCGGCGCTATTACGACGGACGAGATCCTTGGTCGTATCTTTTCAGAGTTCTGTATCGGCAAGTAGGAAAGGGGGGCCATGGGACAGACGTTCGACGTCATTGTGGTGGGCGGAGGTCATGCCGGCTGTGAAGCCGCTTTGGCCGCAGCACGCATGGGTGCGCAAACCTTGCTGCTCACGATGGATCGCGACCGCATCGCACAGATGTCGTGCAACCCGGCGATCGGGGGGATTGCCAAGGGACACTTGGTAAAGGAAATCGATGCCCTGGGTGGGGAGATGGCGCGGAATACGGATCAAGCCGGCATCCAGTTCCGCTTCATCAACACGAGTAAAGGTCCGGCGGTGCGAGCCCTCCGTGTCCAATGCGACAAGAAGCTGTATCGAGACGCCATGCGACGAACGTTGGGCCTGCAGACAGGGCTGACGATCGGCGAAGGAACGGTCGATCGCTTGCTGACGCATGCCGGCGCGGTTGCAGGCGTGGTGACGGACCGCGGCGATCACATTCAGGCAAAGGCCGTAATTTTAACATCAGGCACATTCCTTAAGGGACTTATCCATATCGGCTTAAATCGCTTTCCTGCAGGACGAGCAGGAGAGGCATCCGCCGAGCACCTATCCGATTGTATGCGCGACCTGGGGTTCGAAGTGGGCCGGCTCAAAACCGGCACACCTCCTCGCTTGGATGGGACAACTATCGATTTTTCCGTGATGGTGCCCCAGCCCGGCGACGATCCACCGCCGCCGTTTTCATATCGAACCGGTCGAATTGAGAACCGCCAACTCCCCTGTCATTTGACCCACACCAATCGTGCCACGCACGAGTTGATCCAACGCAATCTGGATCGATCGCCGCTCTACAGCGGAATCATTGAGTCAGTGGGGCCGCGGTATTGTCCATCGATTGAAGATAAAGTCGTACGCTTCGCAGATAAAGAACGTCATCAGATCTTTATTGAGCCGGAAGGGTTGGATAGTCGCGAATTTTATCCCAACGGGATATCTACCAGCCTGCCCGTTGATGTACAGGCCGCAATGCTGAAGACGATTCCCGGATTAGAGCAAGCCACCATGCTCAAGCCTGGGTACGCGATCGAGTACGACTATTTTCCTCCGCGGCAATTGCATCCGACTCTAGAGACCAAACTTCTTGATGGTCTATACCACGCGGGACAAATCAATGGGACATCTGGATATGAAGAAGCGGCGGCGCAGGGTCTCATGGCCGGGATCAATGCAGTGCTGAGGCTTCGAGACAAGTTGCCATTAGTACTCGATCGATCACAGGCCTACATTGGTGTTTTAATTGATGATCTCATCACAAAAGACGCACGTGAGCCCTATCGCATGTTTACATCACGAGCAGAGTATCGTCTATTGTTGCGCCATGGAAATGCTGATCTGCGACTAACTGATATTGGGCGTGAAGTTGGGTTGATCGGTGACGAAATCTATGAAAAGTTTAAGTTAAAACGGAAAGCAATTGAAACTGAGCTCGTGCGACTCGAGGAGACTCGGCCAAAACTCACGGAAGCTGTTCGTGAACGTCTAGCTAAGGTTCAGATTGAGGAAATCTCGGGACCCTGCACCGTAGCTCAACTATTACGGCGCCAAGGGACGAGCTATAAAACGCTGTTAGCGGCACTTGGAGTTAATGCATTACAAGATATTGAAACTACGGATGAAATAGAGCTTCAAGTCAAGTATTCTGGTTATATTAAGCGCCAACTTCAACAGATCGGGCGATTCAAAAAACTCGAAACGAAACCCATTCCGGTAGCCTTCAACTACGATGGGACTCCTGGTTTCTCACGAGAAGTTCGCGAAAAGCTAAAAAAGGTTCGCCCTGCGTCTATTGGTCAGGCATCGAGAATTTCAGGAGTCACACCAGCAGCCATTTCGCTTCTCCTTGTGGCGCTCGAAAGGTACAAGGGCGAATCAAGTCGGAACAACCTTCAAGAAGTTTCATCCTAGACAGGCAAGCACAAAAACTTCCTTTCCGTTCAGGAATGTCTTGACCTCATCTGCTGATTCACGTAATTGTTCCACGTGGAACATGAACGAGAGTTGCGAGAATTCATGGTTAGCGCTGCAAGGGAGATCGGGCTAACAATCGGAGAAATCCATGCGGAGCAGTTCATGCGCTATCTCGCTCATCTCATTGAGTGGAATAAGGCGATCAATCTCACGGCGATCATTAATCCCAATGAAATCATCGTCAAGCACTTCATCGACTCGCTCGGTGCGCTTATCGCGACAAACTTTCCACAGCATGGCGTCGTCCTTGATGTAGGGTCTGGGGGAGGGTTTCCTGGTATCCCTCTTAAAATCGTAAGATCTGACATACGCGTGGTCTTAGTAGAGCCAGTTCAGAAAAAATGCTCATTCCTTAACTCAGTCATCGGTCTGTTAAAGCTTCATGATGTGTCTACATTTGATGGCACCATCGAACAATATGCCAAATGGCCGCTCCGCCATATTATCGATACGGTTGTGGTAAGGGCCTTAAAGTATGAAGAAATGAGGAAATACATTCCTGAGTTGTTGACTTCAAATGGGAAAATAGTCTTGTATCGAACAGAAGTCATCAATGAACAAGAAGTTGGAGAAAAGTTTCAACTTGTGAGCGAAACAGCCATTACACTCCCTCAGGGGTATGGCAAGAGAGTTGTCTCAGTGCTTGAAAGAATAAATTTATAAAGTAATCAATTACAAATGTGAATGTTCCACGTGGAACATTATTATAAAGTGCCTGAAGGAGAGATCGATTCAACCTTCGATATGGCAAAGATTATAGCGATCGCAAATCAGAAGGGTGGTGTAGGAAAGACTACAACCGCTGTGAATCTTGCCGCTGGTGTCGCGCTCCTGGGTAAGCGCGTCTTGCTTGTAGATATGGATCCGCAGGGAAACGCCACGAGCGGACTAGGAATCGATCCCCGTTCCTTACAGACTACCGTGTATAACTGTCTGATTAATTATGTGAAATTTCATGACGCTGTACAAGTCACAGAAGTGAATGGTTTGTCACTTTT
>JANNXZ010000145.1:0-4741 GCA_031409835.1 Nitrospirota bacterium | reverse complement strand
CCCCACACCGATACTCAGGGTGATCGGGAGCGCTCGGTCGCGTGATCCAGCTTCCTGGATTCCGCGCTGTTCCCATACACGGTCTCGTCCTCGGAGGAACAGACCGATGGCTTCGACCGATTTCCGAACAATGTCCAGCGTACCCATCGTATCGATGGCTGACTTTCCAGGAAACAGCACAGTGAACTCTTCTCCAGTTGTACGAAAGATCTGTCCGTCCGAACACGCCGCCTGAATTCTTGGTGCAGCCAGTTTCAGAATCTGTTCGCTGACAGGTTTCCCGTGGACATTGGCATACTGAGTCAGCTGATCGATGCCGATGATGGCAACAGAGAATCGTTTCCCCAATTGCCCGATCGCTTCGTCATAAGCCAACCGGCCCGGAATACCAGTGAGTTCGTCGCGGTAGGTCTGCCGATAAAAAGACTGAAGCAATGTGACGAAGAAAATCAATCCTGCAGTCATGAAAAAATTTGTCGGTTGCCAGCCGTAGCGGCTTGTATGGTAGGCCACGAAAATGGCGCACAACGCCCAGATCGCCCCTCCCTCCAGTGGGTCACGATGCAGCGCGAATCGTATGACGTGCAGTAGCCCTGCTATCGCAAATGCCACCAACGCCGGCTGTGGGATCGGCGTCCAATCCGTGTACCGCGAGGGGATGTACTGCCATGTGAAGGATGAGGTCAGGACTTGTTGGTCGGGAAGGCAGAGCCAGAGCAGCAGAAAGGGCTGGACCAACACAAGCACCACACGCATCACGCCGCGGAACGTTGAAATGGAATCTTCTTTGAGGATGGAAAATGCCAAGAGGTTGAGAGGGACGAGAAAGGCGGTGATGGCGACAATTGTCTGGCTTACGGCCTCCTGATCCCCCCCGTTGGCAGGAAGTACGACTAGGGCTCGATCGGCGAGCGCCAGTACGAGGAGGGAGAGAATCATGCGGCTGCTGGAAAAGTACCAGCCAAAGATGAACCCAAACGCGAGGACGATATAGGGCAGGGCTCCAATCGGCTGTTGCAGCCATATTGGGAGTCCCTGGGGGCGAAGAAGTCCGATCGCCAGGAGAAAAATCAGTCCTCCAGGAAAGATAAGCGCGAGGATAGGTTTCCAGAGCTGACTCAGCATGGCTTGTATCGATGAATAGCGTGGACTGGGGTTCAGCTCAGAATGCCAGACCCATACCAGCCAGTCCTCGATATAGGATAGGGCTGGTATACAGCAGCAAATAATCGACCCTATGAAACATGGTTATTTAAGGGAAAACCAGGCACCCCTGACCAGGTTCTAAGAATGACGTGACGGGGCAGGCTGCATCATGGCCGTTTTTGAACAGTCGAGAGAAGTTGTCAGCCAGGCGACAAGCAACCATTGCTGCAGCAGATAATGGTTCCTGACACCCTTCGATCCTCAACCTTCAGCCTGCCTCACGCGTTCCGCGCGCTTGAACCACTCCACGGCTCTAGCGCCCGCCGCGTTGCCTGTTGCGAAACAACCGGTCAGCAGATAGCCTCCAGTCGGCGCTTCCCAATCCAACATCTCTCCGGCACAGAACACACCGGGGAGACTACGGATCATCAACCCTTCATCGAGTGCTTCGAAGGGGATTCCCCCAGCCGTACTGATCGCTTCCTCCAGCGGACGCGACGCGACGAGTCGCAAGGGCAACGATTTCATCGCAGCAGCGAGCCGAGCCGGGTCTGCGAAATCCTCTTTCGAAACCACTTCACGCAGCAACCCTGCCTTCACCCCTTCAATATGGGCCTGCCGCTGAAGATGCGTCGCCATCGTCCGTTTGCCGCGCGGTCTCGACAAATCGTGAGTCAGACGTGGCATATCTCGGTCAGGCGTCAGATCGAGAAGCACGGTCGCCGATCCATTCGCCAGAATCTCGTCGCGAAGAGAAGCGGATACCGCGTAGATCACACCGCCCTCCACGCCGGTCTCCGTGATGACGAACTCGCCGGGATGCCAGGACTCGGTACCGGTCTTACTCTTCATCACAATGGCCACCGACTTGACCGGATGCCCGGCAAACTTTACCCGAAAATGATCGCTCCAGCCCACGTCGAATCCACAGTTCGCCGGTTGCAAGGGCGCAATGTGAACCCCTCGGCCTGCCAGCAGTGGCACCCACGACGCATCGGAGCCGAGCTTTGGCCAACTGCCGCCGCCAAGCGCGAGCACCGCCGCATCGGCCGCTACAGTGCGGTTCCCCTCCGGCGTGGCGAACGATAATGCGCCCTGCTCGTCCCAGCCGATCCACCGATGTCGAACATGGAATTCGACGCCAGCCTTGCGTAACCGTCGCAACCACGCGCGCAGTAACGGCGCCGCCTTGAGATCGGTGGGAAACACGCGCCCGGAAGAACCGACAAATGTGTCGATGCCGAGACCACGAGCCCAGGCTCGGAGAGCATCGGGCCCGAACGACGCGACCAACGGCGCAATCTGCGCACGCCGTGCTCCATAACGCGAGAGAAACTTCTCGTCCGTCTCCGAGTGCGTAAGATTCAGGCCGCCTTTCCCTGCCAGGAGAAATTTGCGGCCGACCGACGCCATGGCGTCATAGAGATCGACTTGCGCGCCAGCGGCACTCGCTGCCTCCGCGGCCATAAGCCCGGCCGGGCCTCCACCGATAATGACAATCTTCATTGATCTCTCATTCCGTGAAGCGTCATTCGTGAGAGGAGTGGCTGGTTTCTAGTTTCAGGTTCAACCTGGGAATATCTGCGATCCGAAACGAATAACTCGAAACATGAAACTAGAAACGCACAATCTGAAACACTCGACTACGACACACTTCATGAAAAACTCGCGTTGATGCCATTTTGCCACGAACGGTCGTGAATAATGCAGATAAAAAGTCTATACTCCCGTGCAACGATGGACGAGCAAGAGCCTCTACAAGTAGTCGAGCTTCGGATCAGCTACCGCTATGCTACTGCGCACCCGTGGGTGGTACAGGCCATCGGAGGATTCTTATCGGCCTATTTCATGGAGCATCCGGGGTTTCGCGTGCAGCGGCACATCGAAGAATTGGAATCCGGCGCTCATCTATGGGTCTGCGAAGCGCCTCACACCATGAAGATCCTCAGGCTCCTGAAGCGTCTGCAAGAAGATATTCCCCCCTGCCACACACAACAAATCGCTACCGATTCGTCAGCGCGACCTCGCTATCTCATCGATTGCCCAGGTGAGCTCGATGGATAATCGTGCGAGACAGGCGGGACGAGTGAGAAAATCGGAACCGGTGGGTGTTCGGAAGGCTGAAGACTGAAGGCTGACCTGATTACACGATTTCGCGAAGCGCCGAAGAAAAATTGAGGACAGGGATCGACGTGAGGGCTGATTGGAGTCAGCCTTTAAATCCTTGAGGATTACTACTCTGCCAACGCCAGGTATCTGCGCACATCGCGCCGATCCCACGCTCCGCCCTCCAGTCCAATAACTCAAACGCCCGTTGCGGATCAGCGTAGCAAGCGGCAATGTCACCAGGACGCCGGGGCCCAATCTTGTACGGCACTGATCGTCCGCTTGCTTTCTCAAACGCCCGCACGATTTCTAATACGCTATACCCCCTGCCCGTACCAAGATTCACGGTCAGACATTCGGCTCTCTTGTGTAATCGATCCAGTGCCTTGAGGTGTCCCAGAGCCAAATCCACGACATGGATATAATCCCGCACTCCCGTTCCATCCGGAGTGGGGTAATCATTACCCCACACGTTGAGGCAGGCTCGTCGCCCCACTACCACCTGGCCCACGAATGGCAAAAGATTATTGGGGATACCCTGAGGATCTTCCCCTATCAAGCCGCTGGCATGGGCGCCCACCGGATTAAAATATCGCAGAATGGCAATCCGCCAGGAAGCATCGCTACGGTGCAGATCGCGCAAGATCTCCTCAATCATCAGCTTCGAGCGGCCATAGGGATTGGTAGCAGAGAGCGGGTGGTCTTCAGTAAGCGGCAGCTTGATCGGATCGCCATATACGGTGCAGGAGGAGCTGAACACCAGGGTTTTCACCCCGCACTCGCCCATCGCCTCCAGCAAGCGTAAGGTGCCGACCACGTTGTTGTCGTAGTAGGCCAGTGGCTGTGTCACCGACTCTCCCACGGCCTTGAGTCCAGCAAAGTGAATCACCGCGCTGGCCCCGCTCTCACGCAGGGCCACCACTAAGGCCGCACGATCGCGGATGTCGCCTCGCACCAACCGCAGATTTTTCCCCGTGATGCGCTCTACCCGTACCATTGCTTCGGGGTGGCTATTCGAGAAGTTGTCGAACACCGTAATCGTATGGCCCGCATTGAGCAACTCCACACAGGTATGTGAACCGATATAGCCAGCGCCACCGGTGACAAAAATCATGGGTATCCGCCTCGTTGAAAGATAACAGCATCGTATCAGGCGAATGCGCCACGTCAAGAAATGAACAGGAAATGTTTGTTTGGTTTGTTTGGTTCCTTTGGTTTGTTTGGTTGAACGAAACTAATCAGATGAACCAAATCAACCAAACAAACGAAACAAACCAAATAACGTTTTTTGTTACGCCTGAGGCTTCTCTGATGCGGCAGGCGTGGATTCACCGGAGAATTTCTTGTGGAGAAGTTTTCGCCCGAGGATCGTAATCCCCAACGCGATACCGACCGAGAGCGGAACGAACAATGCAGCGGCGATATCTGAATTGTGCAGCCACCCCATCTCATGAAAGCCCTTGAAGATATAGGCCATGAGCCCGCTGAG
>JANNXZ010000144.1:0-21094 GCA_031409835.1 Nitrospirota bacterium | reverse complement strand
CGCCTGAGTTCCTTCACACTCATGATGACCCTGTCCTCTCTGACCATCTGACCCTCCTTGTGAGGGCCGATCGTCTCGCAACGAAGAGGACATTTCTACTTTGCTGAAAGCGGACATTATCATTTTGGGATTACAGTTCGGTCCCCAAGAGTTGACAGTTTCCTTAACGTGGTAGTAGCCTAAGGACCAAAGAGACCCTTCACCAAGGGAGGCCTCATGAGTACCCACGACCATTCCGTGCAGTTCTACCAAGACAACACGTTTTTAACAGCGTCGGTCGCGAGGTTTATCAGGGAAGGGTTGCAGGGCAACAGTCCGGTTATTATTGTCGCGACCGCGCAGCACCGTGCGGAGCTTCACAAGGTGTTAACATTAGACGAGAAGAATAACGACAACCTTAAATTCTTGGATGCTGCAGTACTGCTGTCCACGTTCATGGTGGACGGCATGCCCGACAAACTACTCTTCAAGAACGTCGTTGGAGGCCTTGTCGGTGAGGCTTCGAAGCATGGTCCTGTCCGAGTATTTGGTGAAATGGTAGCCCTCCTCTGGGCCAAAGGAGAGACCCGCGCCGCCCTTCGTCTCGAAGAACTCTGGAACTGGCTGATGGAGCAACAATCCTTGTCTCTGTTATGTGCCTACCCCCTCGCGAATCTTTCCTCAGAGAAGGCTGACGAGCATATGCGCGATATTTCCCGACTGCATACACATTCGCACACGCAATCTGCTGACAGTTAAGTCTTGTGCCCCCTTTCCCTAACGACGCCGGACTCGCGCATGAGCTATCCAGCGTCGTCAGATGTAGCGACTTAAGCCCCTCCTAGGTACGCTCCCAAGCCCCTCATCAAGTTTTGATTTTATTACTAGGACGAGAGGCTATATCGAGTGGACTTATAGGTGTCTTGTAGGCCGTCCGTGTTTCCAGTTTTCCCCTGATATAGCCTGCACCACGAGCCACGTAGCACGTAGTACGCAGCTTGTGAGGCGTGCTTGGTATGTGACTTCGCCCGGTGAAGCTGCTCTAAGGAGTCCAGAATTGGCGGGGTCGATGAATACTCGGTGAAGTAATTGAGCGAAGCTCTTGAGGGTGTGAAGTTCTCGATGCTGTAGCCTACTAACTAGAGTGGAAGCCTGTAACGTTCTTCCTTGGGTAGTGGTTCCACAACCGCCCCCGCCCGTTGAATTACTTTATCCAAATCCTCGCCGCCAAGCTGCCCAGTTAGTGAGAGGATAATCCTTAACTAGGAGTTTGCCCATACTATTACTATGGTATTTACCAGGTCCCATGGTAGCGCGTTTCTGTCAAAATGTAGAACACTCCTCGCACCTCACTTCAACCGGAGGTCTACTGCCATGAAGCCCATCGAAGCGGCGATTGTTGAAACCCTCCAAGCGTCGGCCTTACGCGTGAGATGGAAAGAGCTATCGGACCTCTGGTCCTGTGCGCATCTGGATCTGAAGTTGGAAGGTCGGTACCTGAGATGGAAAGGAACTGACCTCAGGCGTTCGTTAGAACGATATACCTGCAATGGGTGCGGTGAATTGGTTATCCTCCACGACCACCTTGTGGCTCCTGCTGTTGAAGAGGGCACACTACACACTTGACGCCTCGCGGAGACCTTCCTAGGTCGGAAGGCAAGGCTGCAGGCTCTGACCTAAGAAGGCCGCCTGGTGCCCCCTAATCTTGGACCACTCGTCCTCTGGGAGACGGTACGGCAGTGAGGGAGGCTTCCGAACCACGTTTGTGTTTTCTTTGGGGTTAGGTTGTCTGAAATTCGCAAACCGCAGGTCGCCACTTCAATCCGGGTCCATGTTTCCAGTTTTTTCCTGATAGAGCCCCCGCCACGAGCCACGTCGCACGTAGTACGCAGCTTGTGAGGCGTGCTTCGTGGGACGTGCTCCGGGGGGTTACTGTTTTTTTTCTGTTTTTTGTTTTTTTCGGCAGATATTTTAAAGCCTGAGGGCGTATGGAAGGGTACCCCCCTCGGAAATTTTAAACCCCCATGGGGGGAGGTGTTATATAGGTGTTAAGAAAGGAGACAAAAGCCGATAGAATGCGACAAACAGGACGAACTCAATGGAATGACGAAGAGCGTGAAAACTGTTGCTGGATGAGGGATTGCCCAAGTCATCAAGGACTTGAGCAACCCCTTGAAACTGATTTGTAAACCGCAGGTTGGAGGTTCAATTCCTCTCGCCAGCTCCAGTATTGTTGAACCTCCAACCTAGGGGTTTCGAAGGGGATGTGTCCCCTTCGTGGGGAGCGTGCGAGAGGGCTGGCCCCCTCCGCAGGAGCCGCGAGGGCAAGTTTCTTGGCCGACCCGGCGACGGTTGGATGGTTCAATTCCTCTCGCCAGCTCCACACCAACCTTCGGTTGACCAGGCGGCTGATTATCGGTTTATCTGTTATGCCGCCGGATAAATATCTTCAGGAAGTCTTGCTCTTGGACCTCTACGCTAGGGGTCTTGAAGGGCGTGCGTCCCTTTCGCTGGGGGCCTGCGAGATGGAGTTGGCCCTCTGCGCGGGAGCCGACGAAACACGCCTCAAGATCGGCCCGGCACAGTTGCAGATCAGCCCACAAGCTTTTCCTCGCCTCTCTAGTCTTTTACGCACAGTATCTCCTGGCGCATACTTTCGATACCTCCAGAAAAGTCCTTTCCGAGCCAGCTCTCGATTGAGCCTGCGTTCATCAGGAAGCGCCACATCGCCCAGTAGTCTGTGGTACTTGTTCAATGCTAATATCCACCCCTCACCCGGAGCGTTGAACCGACGTAAGGGAATGGGTAACAAGCGAATTTCAGTTGGCCGTCGATTATTTCATCGGTGTAGAGAAATGAAGGGTCGGCGTCAAGAGGGGAGCGTATGAAAACGTTTCAGGTGCGACAAAGCATTCATTATGATCTGATCCTCGCTGCGGGCACGGAGCAGGAAGCGATTCTGAAGGCCGGAGGTATCCCATTGGCTCAGTGGGAGACCGAGAGTACCGAGATCACCGCTGAGTTGATCGATGAAACGGAAGAATTGGACGAATACTGACGCCCACGATACGGGAAGGAAGAACATGTGCCGAGAGTCTTTGGCAGACTCTCCCTACATTCTTTCCGGCACCATGAGCCATTCACCCAGTATCAGCCAGCGCCGCTTGCTTAGCCGTACCATTCTTCATTGCGACTGGCACGCGTAAGGCAGGCTCCGCTCATGAATACCGTGGGTAGGAAGAGGAGCATGCTGGGCTGGGTAGTACGTGGATCATTCGATCCTGCTGACTTCTTAGGCGGTGAGAAGATTATCCCATCCTGTCGCTCGCCGCAGCAGAACGGTCAATGTCGGACAGGCTCCTTACGTTCGGCTTCCGTGAGATCGTCTTGCTCTTCCAGCATTTCAAGATCCGCATCCGCTTTGGCCTTTAGGGTTGAGGGGTGCAACCCATATTTTTTGAGCATTTTATAGAAGTCTGCCCGATAGCGTCCGGCAAATTGGGCCGCGCGTGAGATGTTGCCTCCAGTGAGTTGCAGCACATTCTTGAGATAGGTCTTCTCAAACTCTTCCTTCGCTTCGGTCAACGGCTTAAGTGACGCATCCGGTGATGTGCTCATGGAGGGCAAGAGGTCCGGCGTAATCATGTCTTGGCGCGTCATGACCGCGGCCTTTTCAACGACATTCTCCAATTCGCGAACATTTCCTGGCCAGGGATGTGTAACCAGCCGGTTGAGGGCGGACGGTGTAAAACCACGCAACGTTTTATTCGCTCGTTTTGCACTCGCGGTCAGGAAGTGTTGAGCCAACAAGGGAATATCATCTCGACGGTCACGAAGCGGCGGAATAAACAACGGGACGACGGAGATGCGGTAGTACAGATCGTTTCGGAATGACCCGTTCTTGACCGCTTCACCGAGGTCTTTATTGGTTGCGGCGATAATTCGCACATCGATCTTCGTTGAAAGCTCAGAGCCCACCTCGCGGACCTCCCGTTCCTGCACGGCACGCAACAGCTTGACCTGCATCGAGAGGGGCATTTCGCCGATCTCGTCGAGAAAGAGCGTGCCGCCGTTGGCGCTTTGAAACAGGCCTCGCTTAGCGCCATGGGCACTGGTAAACGCGCCTCGCACATGCCCGAAGAGTTCTGACTCGAAGAGCATCTCTGGAATGGCCGCGCAATTGAGGGCGACAAACGGCCCTTTACTGCGTCGGCTGTTCGAATGGGTGACACGCGCGAACACTTCTTTACCGGTTCCGGTTTCCCCAAAGAGAAGAATGGTCGCATCGGAGTCTGCCACTTGTACAACTTGCTGAAGTAAGCGCTGCATCGCAGGGCTCCGCGCGACGATGTTTTCCATGCCGTACAATTCGTTCACGAGAGACTTGAGCCGCTGGATTTCTCCTCTCATCCTCTGCGGAGAGAGGCCTTCTTCGATCTTGGCCTTGAGTTCCTTGTCATCGAACGGTTTAGTGAGATATCCGAAGGCCCCCCGCTGCATAGCTTCCACGGCATTGGGAATGCTGCCATGGGCCGTCAGGATGATGACCGGAAGACCTGGGTGAATCCGTAGCAGTTCCTCTGTGACGTCTAATCCATCCTCGCTACCAAGGCGAAGGTCGGTAATGGCAAGATCGAACCGGTCTTTCTTGGCTGCGGCGAGGGCTTCACGCCCGGTGGTGCAGCCTGTAACGGCAAAACCCATAGCAGTCAACCGCATTTTCACAAGATGTAACAGTCCCTCTTCATCGTCGACTACCAGAATATGTTCTTTGTCCATGAAACTCCTTGAAACTCCTTCTACTGTGTCGTCGGTTCCGGCGCAGTCGGAGGTGGTATAACCGTCGAGGGGGGGCGAATAGGACGAACCTTATCTCGCATTTCCTGGTCGATGCGTTTCAATGCCTCCAATTGGCTCGTCAATTCCTCTATTTTCTTATCTCGATCCATCAGTTGCTTTTGTAGGGACAGCATGGTGCCTGTATCGGTTGAACCTCTTGCGGTGTCTTTCTTGCCGCTGACCGAGTCCATCTTTCGTTCACGCTCGGCTAATTCCCGCTGGAGGTCTTCCAGGGATTCGGAGTCGGCCTCCTTCTTGGCCCGCAATTGCTGGACGGTTAGCTCTCTGTCAAGCAAGTCTCGCACCAGCCGATTTGAAGCCTGAGCCAGGATCGCCTGGCCTTCCGAAATGGCCGGGGCTGCCATGACCGATTGGAACCAGGAATGCTCAACAGGAGCGGCATGACGCTCAAGCAGCTCGATCCAGAGCTTGCTGGAGACTGCCAGTTGGCTCTTGGGAGCCGCGGCGATCACTTTCTCGAAGTACTTCGAGGCGCTATCGCGACTTTCGTAAAGCCCCAACAGGGCACGCATAAAGTAGACATGCTCGCAAGAATTACGCTCGGCACATTTCAGGGCGAGCGCTTCCTGTTTTCTTGCCAACGCATGGAGGGATTTTGCCTCTCCCTGATCTACTGTGAAGTAGGGCTGTGAAAATTGCGGGGCTGGCGACCAGGCCGCACATCCAGCGAAGAGTAGGCAGGGTAAGACTCCGGAGATAAGGCCTCTGTGGACAGCCGTCATGCCGTTTCTCCTGGTTTCGTGAGGCGTAGGATAAACCGTACTGTCGTTCCCTTCTTGGCTTCGCTTTCGATCCAAATTCTCCCTCCGTGTGCTTCGACCACTTTTTTTGCCAGCGCTAGACCGAGGCCGCTCCCCGGTGTCGCATGTTTACTCTTTGTGCTTCCTTGGTAAAAACGTTCAAAAATATAGGGTAGATCATCGGCCTGAATGCCGGGTCCTGCATCGCTCACGCTCACTTCGAGGACTCCCGCATTCTGGTCCGGCTTCATCAGTACCTTTACAATGCCCCCTTCCGAGCTGAATTTCAAGGCGTTTGAAAGCAAATTGTCGAGTACTTGTTCAATTCGAAGCGCATCCGCCTTAACCCACACACGTTGGGCAGGCGCTTCCAACGACAGCTGCACATGCTTGGCATCGGCGAGCAGCTGGACTTTGTTAATCGACATATCTGTAATGCGTTTGAGGTCAGTCTGAACGATTCGATACTCCATCATCCCGGCATCCATCTTGGAGAGATCCAGAATGGTGGAGATGAGCGTGATCAGTCGACGGCTGCTATCTGCCATGATACGCAAGGTCGTACGTTGTTCCTGCGACAAGGGGCCGGGAATTTCATCCAACAGCAGATGGGTACCCTCTTGGATTGAGGCCATGGGCGTGCGCAATTCGTGAGAGACATGGGCGAGAAACTCCCCTTTCATATCATCTAACTCTTGTAGTTTTGTGCCCATCCAATTGACGGCGTCGACAAGGTCTCGCAACTCACTGGGAGCCTGAATATTCAATGACGCGCGGAAATTACCCTGGCCGATCTGTTTGATATGAGTCTGCAATTGGCGAAGTGGGCGTAGGACCGTGTAGCTGGCAAAACCGGCAAGCGCGATGCCGAATACGAGCGCAAGGAGAACCAGTTGCTCCGTTACCGCTTCAGCTTGCGCCGAGCTTTCCCGTGATCGGCTGACGCCGATACTGATGCCGGTCTCGTGAAGATCGATAAACTGTTGGAGCGTGGTGCTAATTCGGTCCATCAAGGCGTCTCGGCGACCTTCATAGCCCACCGATGGGGACGCTGGAGACGACCGGCCTTTCTCCAATTCAGAATGGAGAATCATGAGACGTTCTTGCTGCAAACGCTTGATATCTTCGAGTAGTTGTATCCCTTGGGGGGTAAGTTCCTGTGTTTGGAGGGTCTGGAGCCCGCGATGGAACTCGTCAACTTCTTCATCGAAATGCTGCAAAAACGTCGCATCGCGTACGGCCAGATATTTCTTTTCACTATTGAGTTGGGCATACAGTATCGTGAGCAGATGTTTGGCCGACTCGATCGCTGGGTAGTGGCGAGTGGCCATATTAGCGCTTAACGCAGTCAACTGACGCAGTTGAAACAAGGCATACAGATTCACCCCTGCCATCACCACGATGATGACGAGGGAGGTCAGAACGATTCGCCAGAAGATAGATAAGCCCACGAGCGAAGCTCTTTCTCAGCCTTGAAAAACACAGATATCTGTAGAGACTGTAGGTAATTCCATACACTATTTCTCCTTGTCACTCAAGAGAACAGGCAACAGCCTCTCTCTTGCATCATCCGCCTTTTTATAGAACGCGATGGAGCGAGGAGGATTTGATCGGCTTCCATTCAGGAGAGGCGAAAACTCTATTTCTCCCCCACAGTACTCGTCCCTACTTGAATGGCGAGACAAATCGGCGTTGGCGGCGTGACACCCCATGTAAGGAGGCAAAAAGATGGCCACGAAACAACAACATGGCCACGGCAAGTGGTGGTGTCAACAGCAGCCCCAGATACCAGCTGATTGAGGAAGGGATACCCGCATAGTCCAGCCAACCTCCAAGGATTGTGAATGGCAGCACGAGGACCTGGGAAAAATCCAAACCTGCTCCCCTCCCCACTCGGCTGGAGAGAGAAAAAAATGATTGCAGTCCCGTGGGCGAGAGGATGGTGGGGATCAGGATCAACGCAAACGGAAGAAACCATTCAATCCAATTCTCAAGAACGAACTCGTATGAGGTCTTCAATACCTCGAGTGGGGAACCATGCCGAACTTGATAGATAATTTCCGGCGCCGGATTCAGCAAGAGAAAGAGGAGCAAGAGGACTGCGTATGATAGGAGTTGCCCATATGGGTTCGTCTGCATACTGAGGTCGAGAGCCATGAGCGGCAGCCATAGGATGAACCCAATGCCGATGACATCCCAAAAGTAGTGCCCGATGCTGCCAAGAATATCGTGAAATGTGATGGCCCTTGCATGGCTAATCGATTGCTCGATAAGGCTCAGGGTTGCGCCAACCAGAAGCGCATTCACCGCACCGAGCAAAAATCCGCCGATCATGCCGAGCGGCGAGACAATCTGGGTGGCGAGCAGCAGCAGGAACCCAAATCCCACCACGGCCACGATAGCCACCCAACCGCGGAGGAGGGATTCTCCTGTTTTTTGGAAGGCGCTCCGATACAGTGTGAGTGTTTCAGTGAAAATACGCGACATGAGAGACAATAGTCTGCCGGAACTTCTCGGGTCAAGCCGCGTTGCGCCGGTTGACTTCCCATATCCTATGATTATGTGAATGCCGTAGCGCACACTGATGAGCGGAGAGGAGAGACCTTCATGGACATGAACCGCATGACGATCAAACTACAAGAAGCGCTCCAGACTGCATCGTCCCATGCCGCAAGGCGAAGTCATCAAGGGATCGATGTGGAACACCTTCTGCTTGCGTTCGTGGAGCAGGATGGAGGTCTCGCCTCCTCTCTTCTTGAACAGGCGGGGTTGTCGGTCCCTTCCGTCCGCCAGGCAGTAGAACAGGCACTCGCAAAGCTGCCTCAAGTCCAAGGCGCCGGAGCAAGCCCCGGACAGCTCCATGTCGCCTCCCGGCTCAGTCAAGCTTTGGCCAAGGCCGAAGATGAGCAACGAACATTGAAAGACGACTATCTCAGTGTCGAACATGTCATCCTCGCGATGGTTCAAGAAGGAGGCATCTTCAAAAATCTGAGCCTGACGAAAGAGCGGCTCTTGGGCGCGCTGCAACAGATACGAGGGTCTCAACGTGTCACGAGCCAGGACCCAGAAAGCACGTACCAGTCGCTGGAGAAGTATGGCCGCGACCTGACCCGGTTGGCCGGCCAAGGGAAATTGGACCCCGTGATCGGACGTGACGAGGAAATTCGTCGCGTCATACAAATTCTCTCACGACGGACGAAGAATAACCCCGTGCTCATCGGCGAGCCAGGCGTCGGAAAAACCGCCATTGTCGAAGGATTGGCCATCCGCATTATCAAGGGCGACGTGCCTGAAGGACTGAAGAAGAAACGCGTCATCACGCTCGACATGGGATCGTTGGTGGCCGGCGCGAAATTTCGCGGTGAGTTCGAAGAACGATTGAAGGCGGTCCTCAAAGAGGTGCAGGCATCCGAGGGACAAGTATTGCTCTTCATCGATGAGCTGCATACGGTCGTGGGAGCGGGCGCGGCGGAAGGGGCGATGGATGCCGCCAATCTACTCAAGCCCATGCTGGCCCGCGGCGAATTACATTTGATCGGCGCGACCACGCTCGATGAATATCGAAAACGTATCGAAAAGGATGCCGCATTGGAACGGCGGTTTCAAACGGTGTTGGTCGATCAGCCGACGGTGGAAGATACCATCTCGATTCTGCGCGGACTGAAGGAGCGCTACGAAGTGCACCATGGCGTGCGCATCAAAGACGCAGCGCTGGTCGCTGCCGCGAAACTCTCGAATCGGTATATCGCCGACCGATTTCTCCCGGACAAGGCCATCGATCTGATCGATGAATCGGCAGCCCGCCTGCGTACAGAAATCGATAGTTTACCGGCGGAACTCGATGAAATCTCGCGCAAGGTGATGCAACTGGAGATCGAGCGGGAAGCCTTGCGGAAAGAACAGGATCAAGCCAGCCAGGCACGCCTGGCGACCCTTGAGCTAGAGCTGGGCGAGAAACAACGAGATCTACAAGCAATCAAGACCCGATGGGATTCTGAAAAGGCCTCTGTGGCACGGCTGCGCAAGACTCGCGAAGCGATGGAAGAGGTGAAACAGGCGATGGAACGCGCGGAACGGGCTTACGATCTCAATCGCGTAGCGGAGCTGCGATACGGAGAATTACCTCGCCTTGAGCGAGAGCTCGCCTTAGAACAGGAGCAGCTCGGCAAAAAACAGGGCGAAAGCCGACTGCTCAAAGAAGAAGTCGATGAAGACGACATCGCAGCTATTGTGAGCCGCTGGACCGGCATTCCCGTTTCCAGACTGGCCGAAGGCGAAACGGAAAAGTTACTGAAGCTGGATGAGTTACTCCATCAACGTGTGGTCGGCCAGGATGAGGCCGTGCAGGCCGTCGCCGATGCGGTCCTCCGAGCGCGTTCCGGCATTAAAGACCCGAATCGGCCTATCGGTTCATTTCTCTTTCTCGGTCCGACCGGTGTTGGAAAGACTGAGCTGGCCCGTGCGCTTGCCGCGACGCTCTTCGATGACGAGGCCAATCTGATTCGAATCGATATGTCCGAGTACATGGAAAGACATACGGTTGCCCGTCTCATCGGAGCCCCTCCGGGCTATATCGGGTATGAAGAAGGGGGACAATTGACCGAAGCCGTCCGCCGGCGTCCCTTCTCCGTGATCTTATTCGACGAGATTGAAAAGGCCCATCACGACGTCTTCAATGTCTTTCTCCAAGTGTTGGACGACGGACGATTGACGGATTCTCAGGGACGGACTGTCGATTTCAAGAACACCGTGTTGATCATGACATCCAACATCGGCAGCCCGCAGATTCTAGAGGCACAGCAACGGCGCGCCTCCTATGACGAGGTCCGTTCCCTCGTGTTGACGGAACTGCGAGAGCACTTCCGTCCTGAATTCTTGAACCGCGTCGACGAGACCGTGGTGTTCCATCCATTGGAAACAGAGCAACTTACAAAGATTGTAGAGATTCAACTTGAGCGGTTGCGGGCACGATTGACAGAGCGGCGGATCTCTCTGTCCGTGACGCCGGCGGCCCTGCGGCATCTGGGTGAGCGCGGCTACGATCCGGTCTATGGGGCGAGACCCTTGAAGCGATTAATCCAGCAGGAAATTGAAACGCCGATGGCACGTCAGTTGGTCAAGGGTGAATTGCGCGATGGGGATACGGCAACCGTGGACCTGAAAGGACAGCAGATCGTCATCCTGTCGACGGTCACAGGGTAGGAGGCTGGAACGAACCCTGTCTGTCTGGTCTATTCGGTCTGTCTCGTGTGTTTGGTCGAACGAAACTAACCAGATGAACTAGACAGACCAGACAGACCGAATAGACCACATGAACAAGACGCTTCAGCCGAGGACGACGGCCCCGCCTTTTACATCATGCGTGGTACCGCTGGCACAGAGTTTGTCGATGTTCCACTCGGTGGGAGAGATCCGGATCACATGGCCCTTGAGTGTATGGAACTCTCCTTTCGTAAAGGCCACCACGTCGGGCGTCTTCACTTCCATCTGTAATATGACCGTTCCTGATTCCACATGTGTGAGCAGCAGACTCTTCGGAGTCTTCGTCACATCGTAGGCGCGTCGTTCATTGATCATGAGCGTGCTATCGTTGAGCTTGGCCGTCACTTTTCCCTCCGCATTGAACAGCGCAAAGTTCACGAGCAGCGCGCCAGTAATCGGTTTCAGTGCGACCTGAATCTGAGGAACCCCCTCGATCTCAATCATGCCATCGGTGTTGTGGTACATATTCGAACCCACTTCTACGTCCATGCTAGGCCTCATTTCACTGCGCAGTAAAAAACCATTCGTTAAGACTTCTTAATACGATCGAGAATCAAGGCGATACAACCACCAAGCAGTCCCCCTCCCATGATGGTCGTAAACAGTTCGACCGATTTGAGCCCCCACACAGACCCCTGCGTTTGCATGGCTTCTCGAAGGCCGCCCTGCAGCATGATCACGGCCAGCGCCATCGTGGCGCCAACAATGAACCACCAGAGAAAAACTTTTACGGTCGACCACACAGGGACTCCTCAAAACTCCATTCGACGATCGAGACTACGGTATTGAATCGCTTCCGCGACATGCAGCGGCTCAATCGTATCAGAGTCCGCGAGATCGGCAATGGTTCTCGCCACACGCACAATGCGCCCATGAGCCCGAGCAGACAATCCAAGTTTGGCCAGCGCTCGTTCTAAGAGCTCCTGTGCCGGCGCCTCCAGGCCACAATACCGCTTCAGGAGCCGCGGCTTCAACTGGGCATTCGAGTGAATCCCGTCTTGACGATACCGCTGGCGCTGTCGATCCCGTGCTGCCAGGACGCGTGATCGAATCGTGGCAGAACTTTCCGGCATAGGACCATGATCGTGTAAATCTCGCACGGAGACTGGAGGAACCTCGATATGCATATCGATTCGGTCTTGGAGCGGTCCCGATAATTTGGCTCGATAGCGGCGAATTTGCTGGGGAGTGCAGACACATTCACGGGTGCGATCTCCATAGTATCCGCAAGGACAGGGATTCATTGCGGCGACCAACATAAATCGCGCGGGATAACGGAACGAGCCACTAGCCCTGGTCAACGTCACATGCCCGTCTTCCAGCGGTTGCCGCAATCCATCCAAGACGGGACGGCGAAACTCCGGGGATTCGTCCAGGAACAATACACCATTGTGCGCCAAGGATACTTCTCCCGGACGAGGAACGCGTCCTCCTCCGATGAGTCCGGCGTCGGAAATACTGTGATGCGGAGCGCGAAAGGGCCGGACTGTCAGCAGTGGATGATTGGCCGGTAATTGTCCGGATATGCTATGGACACGGGTCGTTTCAATCGCTTCTTCAGGTTCCATGAGCGGTAAAATCGTCGGGAGTCGCTTCGCCAACATGGTCTTACCAGACCCGGGCGGTCCTATCATCAAGAGATTGTGGCCTCCAGCTGCAGCGATCTCCAGGGCGCGCTTCGCATGGTCTTGTCCCTTCACATCGCCATAATCATCATCCTCCACCGGGCGAGTGGCAAAGAACCGGTCCCGCTCTGCGTAAGCCGGATCCAGCGAAATCGTGCCATTGAGAAATCCCACAGCTTCTGGAAGCGTGTGGAGCGGATAGGCTATCACCCCTTGTACCATAGCGGCTTCTTGGCTGTTCTCAGCCGGTAAGAGCAGACTATAGTCTGGCAGACAGGCAATTCCGATGGATAAGGCGCCGGTAATCGCCTTAATGCGTCCATCCAATGAGAGTTCACCCACACAGACTCGGCCTTGTACATTCTGAGGCGGAATCACTTCTTCCGCGACGAGAATCCCAATAGCAATAGCCAGGTCGAGTCCAGACCCTTCCTTCTTGATTCCCGCGGGAGCGAGATTCACCGTGATTTTCTTTGCCGGGAAATGGAAGCCCGTATTCTTGAGCGCGGAGCGAACTCGATCACGGCTCTCCCGTACCGTGGCATCGGGAAGACCGACAACTGAGAATTGTGGAAGCCCTCCGGCAATATCGACTTCCACATCGATCAAATGCGCATCGATACCAACAAGTGCCGCACTCAAAACTTTTGCGAGCATGAATAACTCCGGTGCAAGACTCGGGACTGGTGGATTATAGGAAGGGTGGCGAATTGTTTCAATCGAAACAAATGGAAATGGTAGAAATTGGTTCCATTTCCTCTGTTGCCAGCACACCAATCCGAGGGCTAGCACCCTCTTCCATCGTTCTGTATAATCTCGCCCCTATGTCTGTTCGATCCCACTGCTTCCGATCAAACCTGCAAGAACGCGCATCACGGATCAAGCGACCCAGTTCCATGCCGCTCTATTTCCTCCTGAGTGGGCTGCTCATGGGCACTAGCAGCCCCGTCTTAGCCCAACTGCCTGGACGCGCGACCACCCCATCTGGACCAATTGGCGCATCGATGGCCGTCCTGGCAACGCTGCAAGACGCCGGTGTGCTTCCGCCTGAAGGCACTCCCGATGCCAATCGCGTCATCAAGACCGTCATCCAATTTCAATCGGTATTTCTGAAAAGCAGTGATCCGGCCGTGCAGTTATTTCTGACTCAAGCCCTGACTGCCCAGGGGGAAGGCAGCGCGGACAAAACCCTGTCTCGATTTCGTTCGAGAGGCTGGACGTCGGAGATGCTTGAGGTACTCTGTGAACAATGGGTCATCACGGCGATCGAACAGCGAGAGCAGTTGGCGCCCGGCTTTCGCCAATTCAACGTCAGCCTGAACGATTTCGATTCCTTGATGGAACTCATTGCAAAGGCACGCACGGCTTTCATGCAAGGGGGACAAGACATCCACCAGGTGTTTGCACAACGCCGGCGAGAGATGCCGGGGGGACACAACAATTAATTGTAATAGGGAGGGCGCAATGGCAACGAAAGCCTATATCCTCATCAAAGTCAAAGCCGGACGAACAAAAGATGTGCTGCAGGTACTCAAGCGCATGACCGGCGTCGAACAAGCCCACTCCTGTTTCGGGCGGCCGGATATTATTCTGTTCATCACGGTCGCAGACGAACGAGCCCTCTCGGATGTGGTGATCACAAAGATTCACCAAGTCGAAGGGGTCGAGGAAACAGATACGCATATCGTCGCGGACGCATGACTCAGCGAGACGGGCGAGGCTGGCGGGAAAAGCGCGACAAGGGCAATTCTACTAGCGGAGAGACGAGACGCTGACGGACGCTCCGCCAAGTTCTGCCGACCGGTAGCACGCGTCGGCCACCTCGACGGCACGGCATCCATCACGCCCGGTAATGGGCGGTGGGCTGTTCGTTTCAATGGCATGGACGAAGGCGCGGAGTGTGGCGAGAATCGTCTGCTGCGGTTGGACGGCCCATTCGAACGGAGCGGTGTTACCGATGACGCCGCTCACTCGATGGTGAAACCAATCAGCGGCGATCTGCCCCTGGGTTCCCACCCACTCCGTTCTCGAAACCCTTCCCGCTGCAACGCGCGCAATATCCATGACACATTGCATGCCGCTCAAAGTCTGTGCCTGCACGATCGCCATCGTCTCCGGCGCCACGGTCGGAAGCTGGTACAACTCGCAGCGAACGGCAACCACCTCTTCACCGGCGAGAAAAGGCACCACATCCAAAAGGTGAACCCCAAACTCCAAGAGCGCCCCACGCTGGCCTGGCATCGGTGCCCGAACCTGGACACTGGCTTTCGTTTCAATCCGGCTGGTGAAGGTGGCGTACCGGACCAGGCCGATCTCCGGCAAGTGATCTTTTAACAGAAGGATCGTCGAGTCGAAGCGCAAGGTCTGAGCGGTCATCAGCAACAGGCCTGCCTCTTCTGCTGCCGTCACCATCGCTCGTGCTTCGCGGCCTGTCGGCGCGAGCGGCTTTTCAATGAGGATCGGCTTCCTCGCCCTCACGGCCTCAAGACATATCTCCGGAAAGAGCGACGGAGGAGTCACCACTACGACGGCCTCTACCCTCGGATCGGCGATCAAGTCGCGATAGTTCCCATAGACAGGAATGTCTGTCGTCGAGAGCAAAGGCTGTCTCTCCTCCATCCGTTTCCGGCAGAGGGCGGCAAGGCTCACCCCTGGCAGATCATGCAGGAGATGCTGGATATACCGACTGCCATGACGTCCGGCGCCGATGAGACCAATTCCAAGCGACATACTCGCCACATCCATCGTGAAGAAGGGAGAACTGTATTCGCCATTGAACACAGGGTCAACTAAAACTCAACGCTAGCCCATACTGTTCATGGCGGGTCGCTGCGAAATCGTGCCAATAGACCAGGCGAGGGGCGCGGCTAGGGGCTAGAGGAATGAGTTATGTTTCCGACCGAAAGTATTCGCCCTCGCCTCTGGCCACTTGCCTCTCGCCAAGAAGCTCGCAGATTGACAGCCCGACAGCCTGGTCCCTATAGTACGCGCGCGTAGTAGCAGCCCGTAATGTGAATAGGGCGTATCCCGTAAAACCTTGATGGAAAAGAGATCGCCGCAATGACATCGATCACCGCTCCATTTTCGTTGGATCAAATCGGTACAGGCACAGCTCGCTTTCCTAGCGGCGCCGCCATACCCACGAGGACGGATGCCGCCGCCGATCCCTATATCGAAACACGCGTATCCAAACATGTGCAGGTGGATTGTATTCAGTATTGGCCTCAGGAAAAAGGACGTTATCCTGGGCTCGTCCTTTTGCATGAAGCCTGGGGGCTCACCGCGCAAATCAAGGATCTTGGAGCCAGGCTGGCCTGCGAAGGCTACGGCGTCATCATTCCGAACTTGTATGCTCGACTGGGTGGCATGGTGACGGCCAACGCAGAGGTTGCGGATGCGCTCATGGGTAAGCTGAATGAATCGCTCGTCTTGCAAGACATCAATTCCTGCTGTGAGTTCTTGAATACGCGCGATCACATTAAACAAAACATCCACGGCGTGGTCGGTTACGGCATGGGTGGATTCTATGCACTCAGGTTCGCCTGTCAACGGAAACGGCTACGAGCCGCGGTCGTCTATTACGGCCGAGTGATGCAGCCTGAAACCGCCATCAAAGATCTGTACTCTCCTCTGCTCTATCACCAGGCCGGTCAGGACCAGTGGGTGCCAGGCCAGGATGTGGACCGGTTGCGGGCTGCTGCGGCTGAGTATCACAAACGCGTCGAGATCAAGACCTACCCTGCTATCCCTCATGCGTTTTGCAATGAACAACGCGTGGAGACCTATCGTGCCGACGCGACGGCAGAGGCATGGGAATCAACGGCCGCGTTTCTGAAGACCTGCTTCCAAGGCCTCTAACCAAGTTTTCCCAACGCATGGTGTCAGCGGTCCCCGCTTGAGGGTGCATGCGAAAGCACGGTAGAGTAGCGCGATGCGCCATCACATCCTCTTGATTCGATCAGCCCAATCACGCATCGGTCTTGCCCTTGCGATGGTGGTCGTCTCTCTATTCGGAGCGTGGCTCCATGCCAAGGCCGATGAGTCTCTGCCGAGTTCTACACCAGACTTCCCATCGATCATTCGTGCCCACTCTGATCAACTGGCCAAGATAGACTCCGATAAGGGAGCCATCCACCTATTTGTGTCGGCACTCGGTCCTGCGCTCCAGATGGGCGACGTGGCGAGAACAGTGGGGACCAACCCTTTACCGGCCAAGCTCGCACATGAACTCCTGGTGCCAGACCTGACGGCGGCGGTTCATCGGTTCATGAGAAATTTGGCCGCCTGGCGCCTCGCGTCCAGCGTCAGGCAGGCTGTGAAAGACCGGCAATTCCAAGCGATATCCGAACAACTTGTCGGATCTCCGCACACGGCATGGCTCGACCAGCAGGGGAAAG
The DNA here is from genome assembly GCA_031409835.1 of Nitrospirota bacterium. Classification (GTDB taxonomy): domain Bacteria; phylum Nitrospirota; class Nitrospiria; order Nitrospirales; family Nitrospiraceae; genus Palsa-1315. The sequence goes on along the minus strand of JANNXZ010000144.1, from coordinate 4,231 downwards.
CGCCCTGGCATGACTCGCTGAATCAACTCTCAGATGTGGTGGCCTCCCCAGAATGGGCCAATGGGAATCAAGGAGAAGGGACATCGACCCTATTGGTAACAGTCCTTGAGCGAGCTGTTCGCTCAGAAGTGGACGCCATGCAGGCCGGCTACCAGGAGTGGGACCGGATACGGAGTTGGAAGGATCGGGTACGTGGGCTCCGAGGACAGGCCAAGCTGTGTGGAACTTGGCAGTGGATCATTCATAACCATCAACAGAACCATCGAGAACAGAAACTATCGCTATTTTTTCCACCAGCGGGAAATATCCAGGCCGCTTTGCCGGGACTTGTGGAAACGATCGTGCTGGGTGAGAACGTCTATCTACGATGGGAAATCGATGGCCGGGTCCAGGAAGATAGTTTGCAATTCAATAAAGAAGACCAGCGGCTCGATGGAAGCTTTGTGAACTCCCAAGGAGGTTGGGGGTCGATCAGCGGAAAGAGAACAGCCGGCTGCGCGCCTTCACTCCGCGCGACTGGCGAGAAAAGCGGGACGAGCGAAACGAGGTGATACTCCGTCTAGCCACATCGCGCCTTTCTCGCTCCTCTCGCGCTTTAGGCATCGCCGCGAGTACGGCCCGGGACGCGATGAGACGCATTCCGCCAGACTCCCCATCCTAAGAGTAGCCAGCCTATCATGAAGGCCAGCCCACCGACCGGCGTCACAGCCCCCATCCACCGGATACCTGCAAGGGACACCACGTACAGACTGCCTGAAAAGAGAAGAATCCCGGCGATAAAGAACCATCCTGACTTTTCAAGACCTTGTTCAGGGTAACGATCGATAGCCCACGACACGATACACAGTCCAAAGGCATGATACATCACATACCGTGTTGCGGTCTCGAACGTTTGGAGCATAGGTGCATCCAGAATTTCCTTGAGCGCATGAGCGCCAAAAGCGCCGGCAGCAACGCCAAGTCCGGCAATGATGCTCCCAAGCATCAAAAATCGCTGGGACGGTGAATGACCTATCATCGTAGTATCCTCCTAGTCCTCTTTACTCGTAACGGTTCGACGCGAAATCTCGCCAAAAGGCTCGCAATTGTAGCAGAAGTGCTCATGAATAATATGGGCTGAGGGAGACCGGAAAGAACCTCTATCCTCTCGCCTCGTGCCACTCGCCCCTCTTCGGAGTATTCCTCCCCCACCTCTTGAGGAATAGCCACACACTCCTTTCCATACTATCCTACGCATACCATGATGACTCAAACCGCGTGGAAAAGTCCGAAGTTTACGATTGACTGCGTACTCGCGAGCGGAAGCTCGCAGCTTGAAGCGGATGGGTGCGTGCTCGAATGCATAGAAGATGGGCATAAACTCACCACCCCAGATCATCTGCGGGTAGGGGACACGGTAAACGTCCAGCTATGGTTGGAAGGCGAGGAAGCCTTTATCGACATCCAGTTGGCTGTCGTCTCAAAAATTCACAAGCACTGGATCACGGTGGAAGTGATCCGGGTGGGTCCAAATGACCGGATGAGACTGAAACAATTTATCAAAGCCCCTGCAGGCGTCCCTATCGAAGAACCTGCCCTCATCGACCATCTTCTCATTCGGGCCTAGCTCGGTCCTTCCCCTATCGCTTCCGCCACTCCCACGACGGCAACCCCGCTGTGGATCTTCCCGCAAGCCTTTCTTGGCCTCTCGTGCTTCTGCCTATAGCCCTTCCAGCACCCTGCCATGGACAGGAACCCTCCTATTGCACACCCTTACTGATGAGGTCAGCAAATAATGCGTTCCTGCCCGGTTCGATAAACTCACCGTGGGCTTCGACAGGCCTATGCTGAGCCTAGCCGAAGCACTCAGGGCGACGGGCATCAGGACTACCGTTCGTGGTGAGCTTGTCGAACCATGAACGGCAGCATACGCACTATTTGGTGGTCGGCTCAGTAACCGGTTTATTCGACTCCTTCCGGTAAATCAAATGTGATTCAGCACCGAATCGCTTTCGATTCACTTAGGCTGTTTCCATTGTTCGATAGCCGCCTCCGCACAGGCGCAAATATAGGGAAAACCACAGACTACGACCAAGGACACGTGCATTGCAGATTAGGCATGTCGCTTGCTCGATGTTTGGTTAGCTTGTATCTCGGTTTCTGCGACGCTGTGGAAAGCCTCCTCGAATGAACATCGTTGTCACCATCATGTTTTTGCTACCGCTGGCACTCGTGACTCTCTATCTCTATCTATCCGGTGTGTTCACCAATCGGAGAGCGTTCCAGTTTATCTTTTCTATCCTGGTGGCCTTCTTTGTGCTGATCATCGGGGTCGGCGGCATTCAGCTTTCCTACCAAGCGTACGACCTCCAGGCAAGAACCCCCGTGGCGCTGAGTGAGATTCTGTCCAAACCTTAGCCCGCTCTGCAACAAACCCGCTGCACTCCGCATAGCCCGACGATGTTCTCCCTCGCAGAAAGTTCTGCACTTGCGCGAGGCGCCAGATGGCGAAGTCGTGGGCCTTGGTCACAATGGGAAGCATTAGCCCGCATTATTCATGAAGCTTCTGCTACAAGCGCGGATACGCGGCTATGACAGGCAGCCTCGCCATTCAGCCCTTCGACATACTGCACGAGTATGCCTTAGGGCTTCACGCCTCCGAGTGCCCGTCTCGCTTCGCGTCTGCACGCTTTCGCAACGAACCTTCATGAATAATGCGGGCTAGGAGCCTGTCCGAGTAATGTGCATTTTGGACTGGACAGCCAGCGCGCACTGTGGTTTCTAGGCGGCATGGCTAAAACATTCAAATCCTGGGCTGTCGATCAGTTGGTGTTGCTCCCTCCGTCCGTACAGGAGCTGGTGCCCGCAGGGCATCTGGCGCACTTCGTGCGCGACCTGGTGCGCGAGTCGCTGGATGTATCGGCGATCCTGAAGCCCTACACCGAAGACCGCGGGTTTCCGCCGTATGATCCCACGATGATGACCGCCCTCTTGCTGTATGCGTACAGCCAAGGGCTCTACGCGTCGCGACGAATCGCCAAGGCAGGTGAGGAGCGAGTGGATTGCATGGCCGTCACGGCACGGCAGAGTCTGGATTTTCGCACGATCAGCGACTTTCGGAAGCGGCACCTGCCGGCGCTGGGCGGGCTGTTCACGCAGGTGCTCCAGCTATGCCAACAGGCGGGATTAGTGCGCTTGGGCCACGTCGCCTTAGATGGGACGAAGATCCGAGCCAACGCCTCCAAGCATAAGGCGATGAGTTACGGCCGGATGCAGACCGCCGAACCGGCGTTGGCCGCCGAGGTCGCGCAGTGGCTGGCTCAAGCGGCGGCCAGTGACGCGCACGAGGACACGGCGTATGGCGTGGACCGGCGCGGGGATGAGCTGCCGGAGTGGGTGACGAACAAGCAGCACCGCTTGGAGAAGATCCGTGCGGCCAAAGCGGCATTGGAAGCCGACGCGCAGGACAAGAAACGGACGGTCGATCCCCCTTCAGATCGCCCTCGGCGGGGTCGCCCTGCGAAGAATCCTCCCGGTACGCCCCACGGCCGCGCGCAGCGCAATTTCACCGATCCGGACAGTCGTATCATGAAGGCGCAGGACGGATTCATCCAAGGCTATAACGCCCAAGCGGCCGTCGATGTGGCGCATCAGGTGATTGTGGCCCACGGGCTGACGAATCAGGCCAGCGACGCGCCCCAACTCGATCCGATGCTGGCCTCGATCAAAGCCAACACAGGCCGACAGGCACGGGAACTGTCGGCGGATGCGGGGTATTGCTCGGAGGAGACTCTCACGGCATTGGCTCGCCGCCACATTCGCGGCTATGTCGCGACGGGTCGGCAACAGCATGGCACGGCCTCGGCCGCCGGCAGACGGAAGACCGTCCCGCGGACGCGAGTTCACGCGATGAAGATCCGCCTGAAACGCGCGGGCTATCGCAGTCGCTATCGGTTACGCAAGCAGGTGGTCGACCCCGTGTTTGGTCAGATCAAACAGGCGCGTGGGTTCAGGCAGTTCTTGTTGCGGGGCCTGTCGCAGGTCGCCGGGGAGTGGAGTTTGCTCTGTAGCGTGCACAACCTGCTCAAATTGGCCGGAGCGAGAAGATGAATCCCCCCCAACCCGATCCCCATTCCACTCAGGGGCACACGTATCGGCCACACCCTTCGGCGGCTGACCGAATCGCTGCTGGCCCTGCCGTGAATATACGTCTCGTCACGCATTGTTAGCCATTACTCGGACAGGCTCCTAG
>JANNXZ010000143.1:0-8142 GCA_031409835.1 Nitrospirota bacterium | reverse complement strand
CAGTCGAGGACACGGTCGGACACTTCGGTCACCGTGGAAGCTGGAGATTCGGTAATGCCACCGCCCAGACGCAGTGCCGTGATCATCGGGCTCTTCTGCCCCTTGCTGCGATATTGCCGTAAAACCACGCCTCGGCTGCGGCCGAATCCCACCACACGACCGGGGGTGAGGAAATGAAAGCGTGCGGCGACTTCCGGTGGTTCATGCTTCCTGACAGGGGCACGGTGCGACTTCTGCCGGCGGACCTGGTCGAAGGTGTGCCATTCTGTGATCCAATCGGTGCAGACGCGTGGCCCAAACGGTTCCATCTGATCGCGCAGATCGTCTAACTTGCGTTCCAAGACCTCGGCGCGCTGGTTGAGCTGAAATTGCGCAAAGCTCTTGGCGAGGATCGGTTGGATTTGATCGAGGGGATGCGCTTTCAAGAGGTTCAAGACCATTGGATAGCTGATGACGAATTGGCTGTTGATCGCTTCTGGATGGCCGGTGAAGCCTTTGGTCAGTACGTTGAGATCGATATAGGGCGAGGGGGTAACGATGGCGAAGCCTACGAGATCTTTTCCGCGGCGTCCTGCGCGTCCGGCAATCTGCTGCACCTCGCCAATCGTCAAGTCCATGAAGTCGCGTGACTTGCGAATGCTGGACTGCGTGATGATGACGGTCCGTGCGGGGAAATCGACTCCAGCAGCCAGCGTGGTTGTGGCGAAGACGGCATCGAGGCAGCCATGACGCATCAGTTCTTCAACGGCGATTTTCCACGAAGGGAGATGGCCTGCGTGATGCGCAGCCACGCCGATGCGTTGAACAGTCGGAATAAGCGGGTGTTCGGCGATGCTGGGGTATTGGGCAATCACCTTCTCCAGCACGTCAGCGATGGCTTGCTGACGAGGCGGCGGAAGGAGGATGTGGCTATGGTCGAAGGCCTGCATCGCTTCATCGCACGCACGACGCGACGTGAGAAACACGATGGCTGGGGTCAAGTGCTTGTCGCGAAGCGCGAGAATCAGATCAACCGGATGAATCGAGGGAGGCATGCAGTTTCGTTCCCTTTGCAATCACGACTAAGCCGGATTCGGTGACGGTAAATCGCTGGGCGTCGGCCGCTCGGTCGTATCCGATTTCCGAGTGCGGCGGGATGCTGACATCCTTATCGATGATGGCCCGTCTGACCCGGCTCTGTGCGCCGATGACGACGTTTTCCATGACAATTGATTCACGCACATCCGCATGGTCTTGCACGCGAACGTTCGGCGACAGCACAGAGTTTTGTACTCGTCCACCGGAGATGATGCAGCCGCCGCAGACGATGGAATCCAGCGCCACGCCCATCCTGCCGCCCTGATAGTCTTGCGCGAAGACGAACTTCGCCGGTGGAAACTGCCCTTGGTACGTTCGAATCGGCCAGTGTTGGTCGTAGAGATTGAAGAGGGGATCCACCGCGACGAGGTCCAGGTTCGCTTCCCAGTACGCGTCCAATGTTCCGATGTCCCGCCAATACTTCACGTCTTTATTGTTCGCGTCGACAAATTTGTAGGCGTAGACACGCCGATCGCGAATCATGTTTGGAATGATGTTTTTCCCGAAGTCGTGCCCCCCGCCCTCCTGGGCGTCGGCAGTCAAGTACTCACGAAGGACGTTGGTGCGAAAGAGGTAGATGCCCATCGAGGCAAAGGCATGGGCCGGGTCGTTGGGGATCGACGGCGGCTGCGCCGGCTTTTCTTCAAAGTTCGTAATCCGGAAGTCCTCATCCACGCCGATCACGCCGAATCGATGGGCCTCTTCAATCGGAATATCGATCGCGCCCACCACGGCATCGGCGCTTTTGGCGAGCAGCCAATGGAACATCTCCATATAGTTCATCTTGTAGATATGATCGCCGGCCAGTATGAGTACATAGTCCGGTTGTTCGCTGTCGAGCAGAAACAGGTTTTGATAGACCGCGTCGGCGGTGCCTTGGTACCATTCCTCGCTGATCCGCTGCTGGGGTGGAATTGAGGCGATGAACTCGCCGAGTTCAGCGTTGAGAATGTTCCATCCTGACCGGATGTGCCGGTCGAGCGAGTGGGATTTGTACTGAATGAGGACGGCGACTTTGCGGAGCCCGGAGTTGAGGCAATTGCTGAGCGTGAAATCGATAATGCGATATTTTCCGCCGAAGGGAACCGCCGGCTTGGCCCGATGCTCAGTGAGGGGTTGAAGACGCTCACCCTTCCCGCCTGCCAGCACCATGGTAAAAATGTTCTGCATCGCGGCGAATTGTAACAGGACGTTGAGGAAATAGAAAGAAAGCAGACTCGTTGACATCGAGAGAAACTGAGCTGATACTACGCTGGAGAGACTAGCAGTCTATGGGACAAACCCGGTCTGTCTGGTCCTTCTGGTTTGTTTAGTTCATTGAGTTGGTCTTGTTTAATCGAGCACACGAGATAGACCAGACAAACCAGATAGACCAGATGAACAAGACTGGCTGGCGGAATTTTTCAGCATTCTGCTAAGAATATCGGTGAGTAATCGAGCAAAGGAGTCAGCATGAAGCGGGATGTACTGGTCACGTCGCTCGTAAAACAAAAGGCGGCTCAAAAGCCGGACGTGGGTCGCAGTATCGATGCGCTCCGGCGGGTAGAACATCTTGAAAGCCAAATGGCAAAGTTGTCCGAATTGGTTCGCGAGCATGCGGAGGATGTCGATCGATTGGTGCGCATCGTGGCCGAAGATCGCGACGTCATCCGGCGGCAACTATTGCGCAAGCATCACGAGCAAGTCCGGGTCCGCAAACATCTTCGCGACTCTAATGCCAAGGTAGGACTCGACTTCTGAGCCGATGCCTGGTGGTTTCGTACTATGGGATTCCGCCCCGCGAGTCCATCCCCGCAGGATCTTAGACTAGCCCATCTCTATTGTCGGTCGTCTTGCTAGTATCGTGCGAACTCGCCCATCGGCGAAATGCGAGTCATGGCGAAGTGAAAGAAAGGGGACGACCGTGCAGCAAGGATATGTTTATCGGTGGGTGATCGTCGTGTCGGTTGCACTACTGGGAATGGCTCAGACCCTGTGGGCTGAACCCGTAAGCAAAGGATGGGTTATCCCGGTCCAGGTTCCCTACGAGGCGCCTCCAAAGGGACAGGATCTGCCGGCAGAATCTGTCCCGCAGAATACGAAACCGTTGACGGCCGTAGAGATCCAGCGGGCGGAAGCCCTTCTCCCATTGCTGGAAGGCGCGCAAGAGTTTTGGGCGATGGGAGAATTTGTGCACCTCGGCGAGCCATCCGTGCCGGTTCTGGTCAAAGGCTTGACCCTGCCGGGGCCGCGCATTCGCTACAACGTCATTGAAACGATTTCGATGTTGAAGGCGGCTTCGGCGGTCCCGGCTCTCATCGCTGCGGCCAAGGAAGCGAACGAGATTCCACGGGTGCGTGAACATGCCTTGCGGGTAGCCGTTCGATTGGACGCAGCCAAAGTCGTGGATGCCATCGAGGTGATGGCAAAAGATCCAAATTCGTCGATTCGGAAGGCCGCCGCATTCGAGGCTCGGTATGTCAGAGAGAAGGCGGTGGTACCGGTGTTGATTGGAATGATTACCGATGAGGAACGTTTTGTCGCACTCTCAGCGGTGCAGTCGCTTTGGATTCTGACCCGGCACGAATCGGAGTTCCATGATTGGGAGACATCGACCAAGCAAGACCGTCAAGAGTGGGCGACCGAGTGGTTGGAATGGTGGAACAGCCAGAAGGATAGTCTTGAAATGTTTGATCCGAAACGGCCCGCGCGATCTCGTTAATTTGGTTTGTTTGGTTGACTAAAACTAACCAGATAAACCAGATAGACCAGATCAACCAGTTTCGCCTTGCCTTGCAGGGGCGAAAAATCCTGTGTTATATTTTGAGAGCCCGCGCGCTCATCGTATCGATTGACAGAAACATAATAAGTACGGTCCATGCCCAAGCTCCCGATTGCAAAGCTCGGTAATCCCATCTTGCGACAGGTTGCGGCCAAGGTCAATCCTCGCGACATTCGCACGTACGACCTGCAGCAATTTATCGACAATCTGATTGAGACGATGCTGGATGAGCCAGGGATCGGCTTGGCGGCCCCTCAGGTATCGCGCTCGATTCAACTGGTTGTGATGGATTGTGAAGGGGAGGATGGATTTCCCAGAACCGTCCTCATCAACCCCAAGATTGTCTTCTATGGTCCGAAACAAGTTGAAAACTGGGAGGGCTGTCTCAGTGTGGATGGGTTGCGAGGAAAGGTGACGAGGCCATCAGTCGTGAGGGTTCAGGCGCTGGATCGTCATGGTAAATCGTTGGATATCGAAGCAGACGGCCTCTATGCCGTCTGTATCCAGCACGAGATGGATCACCTGATCGGCAAGGTGTTTTTGGATCGGATGACCGATATGTCCACGCTCACACAACTTCCAGAATTTACTAAGTATTGGCAACACGATCCCGTTCCTGTCATATAGCTAACCCGTCGTGAAGATCCTGCGCGAGTGAAAACCCTGCTTCGAGTGCTCCAGTACCTCAGTCCGCACCGTTCCATGGTGGTCGGCACGTTCCTCTTTGCCGGGTTGGCGACGGCGTTCGAGTTGATCCCTCCGTGGCTGATCAAAGTCATCATCGACGACGTCATCCAGGCCGGTCAGACTGAGCTCCTCGTGTGGGTATTTCTCGCGCTGTGTGCCGCCTATGTGCTGCGGAACCTGTGCGGGTCGATCCGGATTCGGCTGAACAACGGGTTGGAGCAACAAGTCGTCCATGACCTGCACGTCCAGGTATTTTCCTCGCTCCAGCGACTCTCGATCAGCTTCTACGAGAATCGTCCGACGGGTGAGATCATGTCGCGAGTGCTGAACGATACTGAGCACATGCAACGCATCTTCGTCGACGGGCTCGAAGAAATTATTACAGCCGGGCTGACGCTGACCGGGATCATGATCATGCTGTTCATGCTCAATTGGAAATTGGCATTGTTGGCGCTCGTGCCGATTCCTCTCTTGGTGGTAGGAGCGGCGCTGTTCACCAAACGCGTTCATGGGCACTATCGCGCGATTCGAAAAGGAGCAGCCGAACTGAACGCCCTCTTGCAAGATATGCTGGCAGGCATTCGGGAGACGATGGGATTCAATCGCCAGCCTTACGAGCAGGAGCGATTCGACCGGAAGAGCGATCGTTGCCGGCAAGATACCTTGAAGGCCATGTACCTCTGGTCCTACTACTCCCCCGGCATGATGCTGATCGGGAGTCTTGGCGGGGCGCTGGTGCTCTGGTTCGGCACTGCCGAAGTTTTGCAGCATCGCCTGTCCGTGGGCGAGCTCGTGATGTTCATCTCGTATCTTGCGCTCTTTTATGTGCCGATCAATCAGATCCACTCCGTCAATCACATGTTGCAGCATGCCCTGGCTGCAAGCGAACGAGTGTTCGAAGTGCTTGATCTCGTTCCGGAGGTTAAGGATCGTCCGGAGTCTCGCGTGCCAGTCGCTCGATTGCGAGGAGAGGTTGGCTTTCATCGCGTCGGGTTTCACTATCGAGCCGATGCGCCGATCTTGACCGACGTCACAATATCCGTTCAAGCGGGAGAGCGTATCGCGCTGGTCGGCCCGAGCGGAGCGGGAAAGAGCACCACGCTCAAATTACTGATGCGGTTTTACGATGTCACGGAGGGAGCCATCACCATCGATGGGTACGATATCCGAGAGCTGCCGTTGGCGTTTCTTCGGGGTCAAATCGGGCTGGTCCAGCAAGAGCCATTCTTGTTCAATGGCACAGTGAGAGAGAATATCCTCTATGGTGATCTGAAAGCCGGGCAGGACGAGGTTGAAGCGGCGGCCAAGGTGGCCCGTGCGCATGACTTCATCATGGCGCTTCCTGACGGGTACGATACCTGGATTGGAGAGCGCGGCGTCAAGCTTTCAGTCGGACAGCGGCAGCGTGTATCGATCGCCCGCGTGATTCTGAAGGACCCTCCCATCGTGATGTTCGATGAGGCTACGTCCAATATCGATACCGAGACCGAAGTGAAGATTCGGGAGGCGTTAGACGCGCTCACAAAAGGGCGAACGACGATCATCATTGCCCATCGCCTCTCCACCATCCATGGCGTCGATCGAATCATTGTCGTGGACCACGGGCGTGTCGTCGAAGAAGGAACACACGAGAAATTAATTGGGCATGAAGGGGTGTATGCACGGTTATATGACGCCCAATTCCAAGTCTAGCTGCAAGATGCTGAAAAAGCCTGCCAGCTTTGTTCTCGCATTGCTCAGAGACTCGACGTGCCGCAAGGGTACGCCTCGCCTCATCGCTCGCTGCGGCCGCGCTGGACAGGCTTTTTGAGCATCTTGCAAGTTTTTTCACGCCATCTACGCAGCAGAGATGCCTGGCCGTTGCGTTGGGGTTTCGCACGCCAGTATACTAAGTCACTTTGTGAGGGGAGTCGATCGATGGTACTGATATATGAAAGCGATCCGCTAGATGACGAAGACGCGCGCGGGCGGTTCTATCATGTCTGCCGTGGGCGCATTGATCGGACGGAGATCCAACTTCCGGCTGACGAGAAGATCTACGAATGCGCCGTGTGCGGGATCGACCTCGAAGCTGAAGACTTTTGGCTAGCGCGGCAGAAAGGGTCGGTATAGGACGCCATGGCTGGGATTACTGGGAGAAAAACTTTAGGCGTGTCGCGTGGGCTGATGATGCTCTGCGAAACCTGCCATGCCCAGGTGATGGCCGATAAACTCACCGACGAGAAGAACTTTGTAGCCGATGCCGAGACCCTCTTCGATACCATCTGCGTCGGGTGCACCGACATCAATAGGCCCTTAATCGACGACATGGCCGGTAGCGGAGAGTGAGGATGTTGAAAAATCCTCTCTTTTCACCCGCCCAGCCCTAGCGGCGACTTCACCTTCCCTCCCTGAGTCTGCCAAGACAGCCTCTTCGCCCAGGGACACGCCTTGCACCAAGCATCGTTCTCACTTCGCTCAAACCTTCAACGTACTGATAGGCTTCTAGTTCAGGTTGATATGGAAGACTCGACTTTGTCGGCTCCATCGGACCCCGATTTGATTGGTCAAACAATTCAGACGTTCCGGATCTTCTGCGGAATGGTTTTGTTTTCATTTCCCAAGTACGGCCCTGGGCTTCGCGAGCGTATCTGCCAGAACTTTGTGGCTCGTGGTATGGGGTGCACCGAGAGTATCTTTGCAGTGTGGAGAGCTGGAAACGAGCAGGACGCAGGGATTCTCCACCGATCGCTTCTGGACAGGCTTATTCATTTACGCCATCTCGCTGAAACCGATGGGTTTGAGAAGTTCGAGGAACATTCGTTCATGTCTCTCTATGAGATGCGACATCAACTTCTGTCCGACCACGATATGAGGCACAAAGTTCCTGAATTACTTAGGGAGCTTCAGCGAACGAATCGTTCGAGATATGACCAACTTCAGAGTCAGATGTTACGCTGGCGACGACCAAAGGCCGAAGACGTAGTCAAGGGAATGGACTTGGGCTTCCTCTATCGCTTCGGTTATAACTATGCTTCGACGCATGTTCACCCGATGGCGACAGATGGCGAGGCAGATTTTGTGAGGTTGACGTCTCCAAGTCAAATGATGTCGCCGGGCGACGCAACCGTGGTCAGAAACTCACTTGTGTTCCAGAGTATGCTAGTTCAAGAGGCGCTGAATGTTAGCGCCATGAAATGGCGTGCGATAGTCTACGATTTTTTGGACCAGGTAAATCGTTTTGCTGGAGAGGGGTCGCCTGACTTGCATCTCACTTTCTATAAGATTGGCAAGGCTGGGCCCGACTTCGAGCTTTGCTCTCCGGCTGAGCACAGTACCTAACAGTGGCTGCACCTGCCAGTGTCTGCGAGGAGATTGGCTGATTTGCTGCGATTGGGAGCGGCTATTGCCAGTGAGCCGAAGCCGTTAGCCTATCTGCTGGTTTGCTGGAACGCGCTCGCTCATCGGTAAATCGTAGCTCATTGAGAAAAAGAGCATATGGCTAATGGCTTCTTACACGGACAACGGAAGTCATGTTTTACCCGCGACTTGCTATCGGCCATAAGCCACCTGCTATTCGCTCTGGCCTGACGCCATACGCTCTTTTCTTCGCCGGTGGCGGCAGAGGTCAGTGACCC
>JANNXZ010000142.1:0-2900 GCA_031409835.1 Nitrospirota bacterium | reverse complement strand
ATCCGGCAGGCCATCAAGCCGCTCATGGACCTTCTCAAGAATCGAGCGAAACTCGCCAGTCCCGACAGCGACGTTCGCCGATCGGCAGCGGCGGATCTCGGCTCATCCGGTAATCCCTCGGTGATTCCGTGGCTGGATGCCGCCAAGGTGAATGAGTCGAATAAGTGGGTGCGCTACACGATGGAAGAATCTTCGGCGCTGATCAAACTTGCATCGGACGATCCATCGATCAAAGCGGCTGCAGCCGAGAAGCTTGGCGAACTCTACAGTCAGAACGGGGTGCCGGCCTTGAAGGAACTGGTCGCGGCCGGCGCTGCAGCAGAAGCGACCGAAGCGCAGAAAACGGTGGCGAAGGCCGCCAGCGCCGCGATCCACAGCATTGAAACCTGGGGCGACTGGGCGAACGCCATTGAAACATTCTTCCGTGGAATCAGCCTCAGTTCAATTTTACTGATCATGTCGTTGGGGTTGGCGATCGTCTTCGGCTTGATGGGTGTCATCAATATGGCCCATGGCGAGTTGATGATGGTCGGCGCCTATGCGACGTTTGTCACGCAGCAATGTTTCACGGCCTGGTTTCCGCCCGATGTGTTCGGTTGGTATTTTCCCGTAGCCTTGCCGGTTGCCTTTCTCGCGGCTGCCGGCGCTGGATTCCTGCTGGAGGCGACGGTCATCCGGTTTCTCTATGGGCGTCCGCTTGAAACGATGTTGGCGACCTGGGGCGTGAGTTTGGTCCTCATGCAGGCGGCCCGGGTCTATTTCGGCGACCTCACCGCTGTGGTTGCGCCAGGGCCGCTCAGAGGCGGCGCGCAAGTCATGGTCGGAGTCTATCTGCCGTATAATCGAATCTTCATCATCGGGCTTTCGATCGTCTGCGTGCTTGGGATTTACTTTGCGCTCTTTAAATCGAATCTCGGGTTACGCGTGCGGGCGGTGACTCAAAATCGAAATATGAGCGCCTGTCTCGGCATTCCAACCAGAAAAGTCGACTCCTATACCTTTGCCTTCGGGTCGGGGCTGGCTGGTATTGCCGGCTGGGCGCTCACGATGGTGGGGAACGTCGACCCGGGCCTCGGTCAGAACTATATCGTCGACGCCTTCATGGTGGTGGTCACCGGAGGGGTCGGGAAACTGGCGGGCACGATCGTGGCCTCGCTGGGGATTGGCGGGCTGAACAAACTGATCGAGCCAAGCTTCGGCGCCGTATACGGCAAGGTCTTCATCCTCGTGATGGTGATTTTGTTCTTGCAGTGGCGGCCGTCTGGACTGTTTGCGAGGAAAGGGCGGAATGCCGATTGAAAGCGGGACGGAATGATACCCGTGCTGATCCCTTGCTCCCGGAGCGCGCACGATCAGAATGTGCTCGCTCGACGGCCGCAGGGGGACCAACACGGGTACCATTCCAATGGAAAGAGGCAAGCGAGCTTGGAAGGATCATTGAGAAGGATGGAGGGGGTCAATTCGCGCTGCACCCTTGGGGAGAACAGAGAAGCCGATGAGTGACGGAACAACAGGCACAAATCGCAGTGGAGGGATGGCCTTCTGGGTCGTCGGCGCCATTCTGCTCGTGGCCATGCCGCTCCTGAACGTCTTGCCGCCGGAAGATTCTTGGTTTCACCTCTCCGATTTTAGCCTGAATCGATTCGGAAAATTTCTCGCCTTTGCGATTCTGGCTCTCGGCCTCGATCTCATCTGGGGTTACACCGGCATCTTGAGCTTGGGGCAAGGGGTGTTTTTCGGATTGGGCGCCTACTGCATGGGCATGCACATGATGCTCACGATCGGAAAAGAGAGTGTCTATGGGAGCGATCTGCCGGATTTCATGGTGTGGAATCAGGTGAAAGAGCTGCCGCTCTTCTGGAAGCCCTTCTACAGTTTCCCGGCTGCCGTCATTGGCGCGATGTTGGTGCCGATGGTGTTTGCGCTCGTGTTCGGATTTTTTGCCTTCCGCAGCCGCATCAAAGGCGTCTATTTTGCGATCATTACTCAGGCTCTGGCGCTCGCCGCCTGGCTGGTCTTTAACCGGAACGACACGAATCTCGGCGGCACGAACGGATTGACTGATTTCAAGCAGCTGATCGGATATCGGCTCTCCGAGCCCGGCACGCAGCGGGTCTTATATATCGTCACGGTGCTCTGCCTCGGCGGGTCCTATCTCTTGTGCCAGTGGATCATCCGCTCGCGGGCCGGCCGGGTGCTGGTTGCCGTGCGGGACAGCGAACAGCGCGTCGTCTTTTCCGGCTATACTCCCCCCAACTACAAATTGTTCGTCTTTGTCGTATCCGCGGGCCTGGCCGGATTGGCAGGGTTGCTGTATGCCCCTCAAGTCGGCATCATCACGCCGGCGCAGATCGGGGTGCTGCCGTCTCTTGAGATGGTCATTTGGGTGGCCGTGGGTGGCCGCGGCAGTCTGGCGGGGGCTGTGTTGGGGGCAGTGAGCGTGAATTACGGCCGCAGTGTGCTCACGAATTATTTTCCTGAACTCTGGCCATTCATTCTGGGCGGACTCTTTGTGTTGGTGGTGCTGTTATTCCCAGATGGGATGGTCGGCATGATTCGAAAAGGAAAAAGTCTTCTGAGCCGGCGTAAAGCGGGTGAAGAAAAAGCGGTTGTGCCGGAGGGGAAAACGGCTGTGCCTGAAGGGAAGCGCTAAGATGGCCGAGCAAAGTTCCTTTCAAAATTCCATCATCTATCTCGATGGCGTAACCGTCGATTACGATGGATTCAAGGCGTTGAACCACTTGACCTTCATGGTTGAATACAAGGAATTGCGCGTCGTCATCGGGCCGAACGGGGCGGGAAAGACGACGCTGTTGGATGTGATTTGCGGGAAGACGAAACCGGCTGCCGGCCGTGTCGTCTTTGGCCAAGACACGGAACTGATCGGGAAACATGCGGAT
>JANNXZ010000141.1:0-2722 GCA_031409835.1 Nitrospirota bacterium | reverse complement strand
CACATTGAGCCGGTAGTACAAGTCCTCCCGGAAGCGTTTGGCCTTGACCTCTTCCGTCAGCGTGAGATTCGTCGCCGCAATGATGCGCACATCGACGGCGATCGGTTTGTTGGCCCCCACGCGGCGAATCTCTTTCTCTTGAATCGCGCGCAAGATCTTGGCCTGCAACATCAACGGCAGTTCGCTGATCTCGTCGAGAAACAGCGTACCCTTCTGCGCCTCTTCGAAGAGGCCTCGCTTGTCCGCCTTCGCATCCGTGAAGGAGCCTCGCATATGGCCGAACAGTTCGCTTTCGAGCAGCTGTTCTGGAATAGCGGCACAGTTAACGGGGATAAACGGCGCATCCTGGCGATTGCTATTGTAATGGATCGCCTTAGCCACCAATTCTTTACCAGTTCCGCTCTCGCCGGTGATCAAGAGATTCGTGGGACTGTCAGCCACCCGCCGGATCAGATCGAAGATCTCCTGCATCGGTTTGCTCTTCCCGATGATTTGATGAAAGCTGTACTCCTTGTGGACCTCGCGCCTGAGCCTGTTCTCCTCACGTCGTAACGATGCTTCGCGGATTACACGCTCGACGACGCGAACCAACTCGTCGTTTTTCACCGGCTTGGTCAAGTAGTCGCTGGCGCCCCGTTTCATGGCCTCGACAGCGGTATCCACCGACCCGAAGCCTGTCATGAGAATGACTCCGATGTCCGGATAGAGGCGCCTGATTTCCGCCAGCAACTCCGTCCCCTGCATCCCTTTCATCCGCAAATCTGTCACCACGACGGCATAGTCTTGCTCGGCCAACAACTTCAAGGCCTCTTGCCCGCTCCCTGCCGTCGTGACCTGATGCCCGCGATCCTTGAGCACATCGTGGACAAGCTCCCGCATCCCCGCATCGTCATCGACGACAAGAATCGCGCCCCAGTCTTCGGTCATGCTGCACTCCTTTTCCAATCTCGTTTGTTTGATTGAATCAGATTAACCAAATGAACCAAATCAACCAGATAAACCAAACAAACCAGAATGAGAGGCTAGCCCTTTGCCCTGGAAAGGGTCAAGGCTGCTCTGGCGCGAAAAGCCACAGGCAAACCTCCCTCTTGGGGAGGAACGCCCCAAGAGTCACCTATTATTGATGGTTCATCTGACTAATGGGCATGGTAGTGCAAAGGTGGGACCATGTGCCTGCGGGCGATTGTGACTTATCTCAATGTAGCGCCACATTCAATGTAAGCCATTCCCTGTTAATTCCCTGTTCTAACGAACGCGTGGAATTCGTGGGAACCGTCAAAAGGCGCATGGGATGGGACTTCTCGCAGAACAAGTGGGCGAAAAACCCACCGCAATTACAATTTTCCCTGTAGATTTCTCTGATACAGGGAGTTTTCTGCAGAGAAGGGTTAGCTGAAGACTGGGTCCACCGCCAATGACATCAGAAGGCGCCCGACTGTAGTCAGGCGTCGCGGCGGATTTCTAGTACCCATCCCAGAGCAATACGAGATCTTCGCTCCCTCCCGGCAAAGCCGACCTCAGCCACATCTTCACCTTGTCTACTCTGCCGCCCTACCGCTCAGGCTAACACGCTACGTTTGTTAGCATGTTCAACTTCTGACTGGGCTAATGCCTTCCATGTCATAGGCATCTAGAACGGCAATGAGTCGTCACCGCACCCGCCTGGAATCACTTTGATGCATACACATACCAATCGAAGATTCCTTGCCGAACTTTACCCCCCTCTTTAGTTCGGCCTCACCTACCTCTACGGTATTTTTAAAAATTCTGCCCTGCCCCATTATCACACCTAATAGCCTGCTTCATGGGTATCGCTTCCTGGAGGACAGAGCAATGCACAAACAGATTGGGAAGATCGGGGCCATTCGTCGGGAGCTACACGGCAAAGCCTGTCCCTTCTGCGGAGGTCATAAGTATCAGCTCGTGCTTCGCGGAAATATGCAGCCACAAACTGGAGGACTCTTCGCCCGCTGTTCTCAGTGCCAGCGTCCTCGAGGACTCGACGAGGATCTCGGCCGAATACTCTGGATGTAAGAACACTTCCTCGTCACCTCAACAGCGAAGGAAGACACGATGCATCTCCTCTCTTCCCAAATCCATGACATGAATTTGCGCAGATTGCGCTCGAAACAGAAGCGAACCGCATTGCACATGTTGGCACTGAGCGGTGTCGTCAGACCCAGCCATATTGAACTCCATTACACGACACCCATTGCCGGCATGACCGCCTCCCGGGCGCAACCAACTGCGATCAGGTATCCGCAGACCCACCCTCTTCCTTTGTCGTCATGGGATCGTGCCACCACACTCAACATGAAACAGACACGCCAATGGGCGCGTATCCTCTCATCCTCCCTGGTCCAACTTGCAAAAATATCAATCGTCCTTCGGTGGGCCAAGTAGTTAGACCGGTAATCCTTTGCCATCTTCTCCGAGAGTTTTTCTTGATCCTCCTCGTGAATCGCTTGTACCTCCTACAAGGCCTGGGGTAAGATCACCACTCACTTGCTGGTATTCCTACGGGCATCGACCATCATCATAGATGATTGGGAACCCCGCATAGAGCTGAGAACAGTGGAGAGGTGGCCGAGTGGCCGAAGGCAGCAGTTTGCTAAACTGCCGTAGGGGGAAACTTCTACCGAGGGTTCAAATCCCTCCCTCTCCGCCACAGCCTGATTTGTGTATGTGGTTTGTTTGGTCTGTTTAGTTTGTCTGGTTTTTG
>JANNXZ010000140.1:0-1586 GCA_031409835.1 Nitrospirota bacterium | reverse complement strand
TCCTTCCTTGCCATAGCCTGGCTCATTGGCCCAGACCGATGACACCCCAACGGACAACGCAAATACCGATGCGACGGCCAGTGCCACGATTGATGGTCTTTTCTGCTTCATGCCTGCCTCCTTAGGTTGAACCGAATGAAGATGTCTGACTCTATGATGACGAACGTCCTAGTAATTCCTGCTGGCGTTTCAGCGTATTGAATAAAACATGTACCCGTCGGTGTCCTGCAGCAGTCCGATCACGCAGGTCATCATGTTTTTCGCAAGCGGAAGTAGATTGCCAGATCGATCAACACAACGCAAGCCAACAACACAACGTGTGTGGTCTGTCTGGTTCATCTGGTTTGTTTTGTTTATCGGGTTGATTTGGTCAGCTTTGTTCAACCAAATAAACGAAACAGGCCAAACAAACCAGATAACGGTTTTCTTGCGCTGGAGGGCGTTGTGAGTATCCTGTTAGTGAGCGTTAGGAGTGTGATCGGCGTTGAGCCTGGGCGAGCAGTTCGGCACGCGGGTCTGGATGCGCAAAGGCCCTGAGTTGGTCGTAGAGCTTGCACTCTTCGCCGGTCGATGTGGGAGGCATGACAATCTGGATCGTCAAGAAGAGATCGCCGTGGCCGCCGGTTGCCGCAGGGAGGCCCTTGCCCTTCAGACGAAGCTTACTCTCAGCCCGGCTCCCCGGTGGAACTTTTACCCGGACCGGTTCCATCAGCGTCGGAGCCATCACCTCTGCCCCCAAGGCCGCTTCCCAGGGGAAGACAGGAAGGGACACATGAATGTCGCTTCCCTGTCGACGAAACACGTTGTCCGTCGCGATAGCGACGCGCAGATACAAATCACCGGGCTTGCCGCCGTTGGCACCGGCTTGTCCCTTGCCGGCTACGCGCACCCTCGTTCCATCCTGAACTCCGGCAGGGATTCGGACTTCGATCGTATTGGGATGCAGCGTGGCGCCCTGCCCCTGGCAGGCTGGACAGCGGCGTCCGCGAAAGGCTCCGCTCCCATGGCAGGTGGAGCAGGGTACTGGCTGTTGCAAGGTGACGCGCTTTGTCACCCCGGTGAACACCTCGGCCAGCGTCAGCTGCGCCTCCGTTTCGAGATCCTCGCCCTGTATGGCAACTCCGCGGCTATTGCCGGCGCCCCCTCGTCCTTTGAACAGATTCTCGAAGAGGTCGGAAAAGCCTTCTCCCCCGAACGAAGTTTCCGGGCCGCTCTGCCCACGGGCACCGGCCTGCCGGCGCGCCTGTTCATAGGCCTCGGCTTGCTCCCAGTTGGCTCCATACTGATCGTATTTTTTCCGGTTACTCGGATCGCCAAGGACCTCGTGCGCGGCGTTCAACTCCTTGAACTTTTTCTCCATCTCGGATTTTTTGGCGCCGCTATGCATGTCGGGATGGAATTGGCGCGCAAGGCGGCGATAGGCCTTCTTGATATCATCCGCCGAGGCAGACCTGGGAAGACCGAGAACCTGATAGTAGTCGCGTTGTGTTGTTGCCATGATTACAAACCGAACGTGATGAGTGATCGGCAGACGAACGAACACCTAGCAAAGAGAACCGCTAGGCCGGCACAACTAATTCGCTCTT
>JANNXZ010000139.1:0-7640 GCA_031409835.1 Nitrospirota bacterium | reverse complement strand
AGGAAGGGAGTCTGTCATGCGAATTCTTTGTGCTGTGGATGGGTCTGAATGCTCGCGGTGGGGCGTACAAGCGCTCGAAGCGCTCGCAGGCCGGGAACCGGAGGTTGTGACGCTGCTTCATGTAGTCGATCCCTCGGCCCTCCGAGCGGGCAAAGGCAGGAATCCTGTGGCGGAGAATCGCGCCCTGGCCGCCATGGAGAAGGCCGGTGGCATCCTCCTTCGCGAGGCGGAGCGCTCAGCTCGAGTCGCCCTCGGCCAGGCCACGACCGGCCCCCGCACCAAATTTCACGCCACCATAGTCCATGGCCCTCTCGCCCGTACGATCGTGCGACAGGCGCAGCGGGTGAAGGCCGATCTTATCCTCATCGGGTCCCGCGGGTTGAGCGACATTCGTGGATTCTTGATGGAAAGCATCTCCCGGCAGATCGCGTCGATTGCTCCCTGCTCAATCCTCGTTGTGAAACAGCCGCTCCCGCGACTGACGCGTGTGGTCCTTGCGGTCGATGACTCGAAGCACTCCCGAACCGCTGCTCGATTTCTTCGATCCTTCATTCTTCCGGAATCCGCCACGACCACTATCCTCTCCTCGGCTGAAAGACCGGTGACCGACTTGGCCGTTCGATACTTGTCCAAAGCCCAAGTCGCGGAGTTGGAACGGCCAGTGCTCGAACGGGCCACGCGAGTGGTCACCGCATTGCGGGATGAATTCCTGAAAGAAGGCTACGCCGTCGACACGGACGTGCAGATGGGCCACGTCATCGACACCATCGTCAAACAGGTGGAGGCGGATCATGCCGACCTCCTGGTGATCGGGTCTCGCGACTTGACTAAGAGCGAGCGGCTCTATCTCGGCAGCGTCTCGGAAAGTCTCCTCAGACACGCCCCTTGTTCCATCCTGATCGTGCGAGGCCGGCGTGCCTGATCTCGACGAGCGGCCGCTCCACCAACTCACGGTTGCTGAAATCTTCACGTACCTAGAGTCCGGGGAAGGCGGCTTGTCGCCCGAAGAGGCCTTGCGGCGGCTCGGTCGGTATGGTCCCAATGTTCTGGAAGAGCCAAGCCACTATTCATTGATTCGAGGATTCCTCCACCAGTTCACCCACTTCCTGGCCCTATTGCTCTGGGTCGCCGTCGCCCTGGCGTTCACTGCGGAATTCATGAAGCCCGGCGAAGGGATGGCGACGCTCGGCTGGGCGATCCTCGGTGTGATCGTCATCAACGCCGTCTTTGCCTTCTTTCAGGAATATAAAGCGGAACGCGCGGTGCATGCGCTCCATTGCCTCCTCCCTGCCAGGGCATGGGTGCTGCGAAGCCAGCAACCGCATGACGTGCCGCGGAGCGAGATCGTGCCGGGTGACGTGCTCTTGATCGAGGAGGGGGAGCAGATCCCCGCCGATGCCCGGCTCATCGACGCAGCCGACATGCGCGTCGATCTCTCCTCTCTCACAGGCGAATCCCAACCGAAGCGCCGGACAGCGGAGCCGGTGACCGACGGACACCTCTTGGACATTCCCAATCTCGTATTCGCCGGCACCCCCGTGCTCTCCGGCAGAGGCCAAGCGGTGGTGTTCGCCACCGGCATGCAGACGGAATTCGGCAAGATCGCCCGTCTCTCCACGGGCGTGGAAACAAGCCTCAGCCCGCTGCAGAAAGAGATTGAGAAGGTGACCCATGTGGTCGCACTGCTGTCGCTCGCCATGGGCGGGGTCTTTTTCGTCATCGGCGTCTCCATGGGCTTAGGCTTCTGGATCAGCGCGATCTTCGGGATCGGCATCATCGTGGCGAACGTGCCGGAAGGACTACTCCCCACTGTGACGCTGGCCTTGGCGCTGGGAAGCCAACGCATGGCCAAGCGCAACGCGCTCATCAAGCAACTGACGTCCGTTGAAACCCTGGGTTGCACCACCGTCATCTGCACGGACAAGACGGGGACGCTGACCGAGAACCGGATGCGCGTGGCTCGTTTCTATATGGACCATCTCGACATCGAGGTGCAGGAACGCTGCTTGGTGATCGCCGGACGTGTGACCAGCGCAATCGAGGCGGAGGAATATGCGCCGCTCTTCGATGCGATCATCCACTGCCACAATGCCAAGCGCCTGCGGCGGCCCGACGGCCGCCCCACCGTCACAGGCGATCCAACCGAAGTGGCCCTGGTCGAATTTGCGCTGGATCACGAACTCCTCCACCAGGAACCGTTGCCCCGAATGGGCGAGCTGCCGTTCGATGCGGACCGGAAGCGCATGTCCACCCTCCATTGGCGTGAGGGCCGGCTCGTGGCCTTCGTGAAGGGAGCGCCGGAATCGCTCGTGCCCCTCTGCAATCAGATACGTCACCAAGGTGCTTTATCACCGATGAGTCAGGAAGACCGCCGGCGCATCATGGAACAAAGTCGCACCTTCGCGCACCAAGCCTATCGGGTTCTGGCCGTGGCCATGCGTGACATTGAGCAGGGTGTCGAGAAGCTCGACATCGACCGTGTGGAACAAAACCTCACCTTCCTCGGCCTCGTGGCGATGATGGATCCCCCGCGCCACGAAGTGCCGGAGGCCATCGCCCGCTGTCGCCAAGCCGGCGTGCGCACCATCATGA
Organism: Nitrospirota bacterium; assembly: GCA_031409835.1. GTDB lineage: Bacteria > Nitrospirota > Nitrospiria > Nitrospirales > Nitrospiraceae > Palsa-1315. The sequence goes on along the minus strand of JANNXZ010000139.1, from coordinate 5,048 downwards.
TTACCGGCGACCACCCGCTCACGGCCCTGGCCATCGCCCGCCAGATCGGATTGGCCCCGAAAGAGTCCCTCACCGAGCCGGACGGATACTGTCCCGTGATCGAAGGGAACCAGGTCGAAACGATGAGCGACGAAGCGCTACGCCAACTCCTCAAACCCAGCAGTCCTGACAGGGCCGAGCCGGTCTTCGCGCGCATGGCCCCCCGGCACAAGATGCGCGTGGTGTCGGTACTGAAAGACATGGGCGAAGTGGTGGCCGTCACGGGAGACGGAGTGAACGATGCCCCGGCGCTCAAGAAAGCCGATATCGGCATTGCGATGGGCATCACCGGAACCGACGTGGCGAAAGAAACGGCGGACATGATTTTGCTCGACGACAACTTTGCCACCATCGTCAACGCGATTGAAGAAGGCCGAGCCGTCTACGCCAACATCCGAAAATTTTCTACCTACGTGCTGGCGAGCAACGTACCCGAGGTCGTTCCCTATTTGGCGTACGGCTTGTTCGGGATTCCGCTGGCGCTCACGGTCCCGCAAATCCTCGCCGTGGATCTGGGGACCGATATGGTTCCGGCCTTGGCCCTGGGCGCCGAAAAACCCGACGCCGGCATGATGTCTATCCCGCCGCGCCCGCGCACAGAACGGTTGATGAACCTTCCGCTTCTTCTGCGTGCCTATGTCTTTTTGGGCCTGATCGAAGCCGGGATCGCCATGGGCGCATTCTTTTTATTGCTCCTGACGCAAGGATGGACCTGGGGTATGCCGCTCGACTGGTCTACGCCGCTCTACAAACAAGCGACCGCCGCCACCTTCGCCGCCATCGTCGTCGCCCAGGTGGCAAACGTATTTGCCTGCCGCTCAGACCGGGTATCGCTCTTTCGACTCGGCTGGTTCAGCAATCCATTGCTCCTCTGGGGAATCGCGACAGAACTCGTCGTCCTCGCGTTCATCATCTATACCCCCTGGGGCAACGCGATCTTTGGAACCAGCCCCTTACCTGCCTGGATCTTCGGGCCACTCGCGCTGGGCGCCCTTGTGCTGTTATTCGCAGAGGAAAGCCGAAAGTTCATCATGAACCGATTCAAAAATAGTCGCGCAGACGGAGTGACGAAACGACCACTATAAATAGTCCCTCCGAGCTTGCTCGTTGCACTCTCCCCACCGCTGCACCCGAACGTGACACAGAAAGGGCGGCCTGAGTGAATCCCGAACTACCCCTCCCCCCACATAGCAGAGGGAGATCACCTCTCTATATAGTGAGGGCGGTCGAGCCGATCCTCAATTGCGCGCGTCCAACGAGGGTCTTCCTAGACCGCGCGTTGCGCGAGCACAGAGGATTGGCTCGGCCGCCCTCACCTTCCTGCTTCCCGATTCGCCCCTGCTTAGCCCTATCCCTCTGCCTGAACCCCAGGATGATAGGTGCTATACACGTACACGGGTATAGACAGGTGGCTGAGATGTTTTTCCATCAGCGGCTTGACGTCTTTCCAGTCGAGCCCACCGACACCCGTGGCCAGACGCGGAAGCGCGACACTCTTAAACTTCTCAGTCTCAATCAGCTTACACAACGCTTTGAGACAGTGGTTCACGTTCTCGATCGTGGCCCGGCCGGGATGGCTGGCTCCGTGACTGGTAGCAGCCTCCTGAGTAAACAGATTCACAATCCGAACACCGCCAACACCAGACCATGTCCACAGCGCGCCGGTCTTTGGCGTAGCCGTCTGGCAATAATGCCGGAAGTCCTTATACATCGCCGGCCATTGTCCTCTGAGTGCCAAGGCTAACCCGTTCGCAAAATTGTCGTTCGGAGCAACCCCGTGAGCTAATGCCTCCGCCTTCGTCAATAGAATATCCCCTGCCACTTCCTTCAACATGTCACGTTCTCCTCCATCGAGTTAGTAATGAATCCCGCATCCTGTCACAGAGAGCGAGATGAATGACTCAAGCACGACTCCATCATTTCGCGACGAACCGTTATGAATCATGCGGGCTAGGGGCGAAATGGTTGAACATCGCCTGACGTACGCAACATCTTGTTCACTTCGTCGAGGTGCAGCTCTTCGCCGACGATCATCTCTCGTGCATATTCTTCCAACAAAACGGACTTTTCCTCGGAGACTTTCAGGAGTTCGTAATAGGCGCAGATGGCGGCCTTCTCGTGCTCCAAGCTTTCCCATAGAATATCTCCCACATCATGCTTCTCGGTTTCCAAGAGTGTCCCGATTTTCAGCGATGGGTGGCCGCCGAGTAAAGTAACCAGTTCCCCGGCTTTATGCGCATGGGCAAGGCTCTCGTCAGCATTACTCTTCAGCCAAGACACGATAGGAATACGGTTATACCCATAGATCATGAGGGAGTAATGTGTATAGCGGACGACTCCCGCCAACTCATGCTCCATAATTTTATTGAGAATCCCAATCGCGCGTTGCGTGTCTTGATCGTTCATCTGCTGCCTCCTGTTATGTAAAACAATCCCGCCTGAAGAAGTTGAGAATGGCATCGCGACTGGCACGTCTCCCGCAGCCGGCCGTTGCAGCATGGCACACCATCGTCAGCGATTCGTTGGGAGATAAGTCTACTGGAAAGCCCAATGCGTATCCACCTCGTTCTGTTCTTGAAGTAGCCCTTGTCATTTTTTCGTCTCTACTCTATAGAATTGGCAGAACCGCAGGCTGAACAATCGTCAGCTTTTATGACGACCCCTCGCGCGGTTGCACAGGAGTGCCTGTTATGAAAATGCTGTTGATCGTCTTTCGTCAGTCGATGGTAGAACACATCCATGCACTGCTGAAAGAATATGACGTCAACGCGTTTACTGAACTGCACAATGTCGCCGGAAGGGGAGAGACCGGACCCAACGTTCAGTTCTTCCTGTCACCGGGCTCCAACTGCATGATCCTCACGGCGGTATCGGAACAGCTTGCCTATCGCCTCATCGATGGGTTCGCGCGATTGAAAGCGGAGGAAGAGATACGACAACAAGGCAATACCTTCCCTCTTCATGTATTCCTCCTCCCCTGTGAGCAAGTGGTCTAGCCCGCATGGCTCATGAACACTTCTGGTGCAATCGCCGATCCGATGCTCCGGCGAGCCTTCAGCCCGCGGGCTCACCCCTCAGACCTTCAACCTACTGCGCAAGTACGCATTTCTTCTCTCCGGCGACTCCTGCCGACAACGATGCCGATCGCATCGCTTCACTTGGCAAGGGTCCGCACATAGGCCAGCACATCTCTGCTCTCTTTTTCCGAGAGGCGGGTATTCCAAGGTGGCATGTTCGGTTTGCCCTCATGGATAGTCTTAAGCAGGAGGGCATCGGTTTTCTTTTTGATCGACGGTGATCTGAGATTAGCCGGATCCGGTCCACGAAGAAACTTGTACCCATCCCCTCCACCCTGAGGTCCGTGACAACCGGTGCAGTACTTGATAAACAGGGTCTTGCCACGCGCCACATCGCCGCTCTGAGCCTTAGACTCAGCATCTGCCTGCGCCACAAATGCAAGCAGAATACTTCCTGTGAACAAGAATAGTAAGGCAATAAACCTCAAGTTTTCATTCATGTTTAACCCTCCTCGGTTGTGTCATACAGCCTGAACTCAACTAAGCTTCTCTTTACTGCGCGCGTCCCATCAAAAGGTCAAGGCTAAGGTCGAGGTTAAGGGTCGAGAATACGCCTGATCGGATTGATCGTCGCTCTACCTAAGCCTCAACCTTAACCTCCTTCTATCGATAAGGTCGCGCGTTCCGCGAGCATGGAGGACGACCACTATAATGCTCCCTCCAAGCTCGCTCGTTTCTCTCTTGGGAAGGCAGCCTGGTCGATCCTCGATTGCGCGCGTCGAACGAGCACATTCTTATCGTGCGCGTTCCGCGAGCAGGAAGACGACCAGGCTACCCTCCTCTTCCCCTCACACCCACTCCGGCGCATACTCCTTCCCCGCTTCCTTTTCTGCGAACCAACGATACAGGGCCGGCAAGACCAACAACGTGAGTGCCGTCGAGGTAAAGAGGCCGCCGATGACGACGGTCGCGAGCGGTCGCTGAACTTCGGCGCCGATCCCCTGCGCGAGCGCCAACGGCAGCAGACCCAGCAACGTCGTCATCATCGTCATGACGACGGGGCGAAGCCGGAGAACGCAACCCTTGATGATCGCCTGGTCCATCTGCGTGCCTTCACTGCGCAGCTGATTGACATAGGAGACCAGCACGATCCCGTTCCCGACCGCCAAACCGAAAAGTTCGATAAAGCCAATGGAAGCCGGCACGCTCAGATATTGCCCGCTTAGCCAGAGAGACACGACGCCCCCGATCAAGGCGAAGGGAAGATTGATGATGATCAAGGTCGCGTATCGGAGCGAGTGAAACGCCCAGAAGAGCAGAAAAAACACGAGCCCTAACGTGATCGGCACCACGATCAATAGTCGCGCGTTGGCCCGCTCCATGTTCTCGACGGCTCCGCCCCACGTCACCTGATACCCTTCCGGTAGGTGTACCAATGATTCCAGTTTCTTCCGCCCTTCATCCACGACACCGCCGATATCGCGTCCGACGACGTTGAAGCCGATATAAATGCGCCGTTTCACATGCTCGCGGCTGATGCGGGACGGGCCTTCGCGCATCTCAATCACGGCAAGTTCACTCATCGGAATCATCGCGCCAGACGCCGACTTCACCCGAATCTCCCCGATGGTGCCGATGCTGTTGCGTTGCGGTTCCGGGAACCGAAGAATCAATTGAAAACGCCGCTCGCCTTCGTAGACGTGGGTCGCCACCTTGCCACCGATCGCGGTGGTCACGATCTCCTGCACATCGGCCACGTTGATGCCGAAACGGGCGATCTTCTGCCGATCGATGTCGACCGTGAGATAGGGCTGCCCGGCGAGCTGTTCGACTTTAATATCTTTCACGCCGTCAATCTGCTGCAGCAGTGCGGCAATTTCCTTTGCCTTGTCGTGGAGCACATCGAGATCCTCTCCGAACAGCTTGATGGCACATTCCGCCCTGATGCCAGACATCAGCTCGTCCACCCGTTCTTGAATCGGCTGGCTCATG
>JANNXZ010000138.1:0-3929 GCA_031409835.1 Nitrospirota bacterium | reverse complement strand
GTGAAATATACGGCGCGAGGCAATACTACTACCGTGCTTTTCAGCGGTGATCTTGGCCGCTCCAACATGCCTATCCTTCGCGACCCTGAGGCGCCGCCGCCATGCGACGTGTTGATTCTTGAATCGACCTACGGCGATCGTCTGCACGAAGCCGACCGAGCGATTATGAAACAGCAGGCACTGGATCTCCTTATCCACGCGAAAACCCACAAGAGTAAGATTATCGTCCCTGCGTTCGCCGTCGGACGCACTCAAGAACTGGTCATGCGGATCAAGGAGCTTGTCGGAGAAGGGCGACTCGATCCTATTCCGATCTATATCGATTCACCGCTGGCATCGCGGGCCACAGAGGTCTTTCGCCGCCATCCGGAATGCTACGATGAAGAAACCACCCGTACCTTCACGTCTTCAGGCGACCTCTTCGCCTCACGCTATATCCACTTTGTCTCGTCACCGGAAGACAGCAAGCGTCTGAACAGCATGAAGGGCCCTTGCGTCATCATCTCCGCCTCCGGCATGTGCGAAGGCGGCCGCGTCGTGCATCATCTCAAACACGCGATTCAAGACGAAGCGAATGTGATCGTCTTCGTGGGTTTTCAAGCCGAGCATACCCTCGGTCGCAAACTGGTCGAAGGGTGGGATGTCGTGCCGATTTTCGGCGTGCCCACTCCGCGACGGGCGCAAATCGTGAAGTTCAACGGGCTCTCGGCCCATGCGGACCGCAAGGATCTTTTGGCCTACGTGCGCGCAATCAGCCCAGCTCCGAGTAAGATTTTTCTCGTCCATGGTGAAGAAAAGCAGGCCCTCTCGCTGGCCGCTGCCATTCAGACAGAACATCCCAAAATTGAGGTTGCAGTTCCTCATGTTGGATCGACTCTTGAGGTCTAACGGCGCTGTCCGTCTGACAATACCGATGCTGACCTTGGCCATCGTGGTCTGCGTAGCCCCGCTGTGGCCTGCGCAAGCCGGCGAACCAAGCGAGTCCCGATTGCGATCTCGTGCGCTTGGCATCGTCGTTGGCTCCTATACCCCGGGACCGCTCAACGCAATTACCGACGTGGGCGGTGTCACCGTGGGTCAAACCACCCTCATATCAGGCGACGGGCCGCTCAAGCCCGGGCTTGGCCCAGTGCGAACCGGTGTGACGGTTATCATCCCTCGGGACGATGTGTGGCACAAGAAAGTGCCGGCCGGGTCGTTCATCCTCAACGGGACAGGTGAAATGACAGGACTCGCTTGGGTGACCGAGTCTGGATTTCTGGAGTACCCGATTGCCCTGACGAATACGTTGAATGTGCCTCGTGTCGCCAATGGGATCATGACCTGGATGATCGCGAGGTATCCGGAGATCGGCATTACCGACGATACCCTGACACCAGTCGTTGCCGAATGCGACGATGGGCGGCTCAACGATATACAAGGGCGACATGTCTCGGAAGCGGATGTGGCGCAGGCGCTCAACAGTGCCTCCTCCGGGGTCGTGCAGGAAGGGAGCGTCGGTGCCGGAACAGGAATGGTGTCCTACGGTTTCAAGGGCGGTATCGGTACGTCGTCACGGCGATTACCGGAGACCGAGGGTGGCTATACGATTGGCGTGCTCGTCAATGCGAACCATGGGCGACGGCCTGAGCTCATCGTGGGCGGCATGCCGGTCGGCCGGCTCTATGAGGCTGTGCCTCCTGTCGCGCAGGCCCTTTCACCTGGACAAAGCGAAGGTTCGATCATCGTCATTATCGCCACCGATGCGCCGCTCGACAGCCGGCAGCTCACTCGGCTGGCTAAACGTGCCGCGCTGGGACTGGCGCGCACAGGCTCCACCGCACGCCACGGTAGTGGCGACTTCATGCTGGCCTTCTCCACCGCAAACAGTATTCCTCATTACCCGAAAGAGCTGACGTTTCAACAGATGCACCTCGCCGATACGCATCTGAACCCATTGATCACGGCAACAGTTGAAGCCACGGAAGAAGCCATTCTCAACGCACTGACCATGGCGACAACGGTGGTGGGGCGCGACGGCCACCGCGTCGAGGCCATTTCCCTTACTAGGCTCCGTGCCATACTCGACCGCCAGGTTCAGTAACTGTGGAGAATCGGAGTCGCGCAGCTAGAGGATTCCCTCACTTGCATTTCCCTCTCGTGCCTCGCTATCCTCTCGCGGATCTCTTGTATCTGGAGGATAAGCATGAACGAGTACCAACTCGGCGGGAGCTTGAGTCTCATAACCGCCCTAGGAAAGACCAATGCGTTCGCCGAGTTTTTGCAAACCCGTATGGCTCGTGCCGTGGAGACAGAAGACCCTGCAGAACTGCACTATCTTCTGGCTCAACTCGACGACTACCATTCCTATTTGTGGCGCTACTACAAGAAGCTGGCTAAGGACCGCCCGGAACGGATGGACCCAGGGGTCTAACGTATCGGCGACTGACAGCAAAATCTTCGCACCATGATGACCCATTCCACAGGCATGACCATTCCGGCCACACTTCAATTTGCGACCGCATTCTCGCGCAAAACCGATACGGAAGCAGCCACCCGGGATCTCGCAGATGCCATTCTGATGCAAATCGGCATGGCCCCCATTGACCTGGCCTTTGTCTTCTTTTCTTCCCACCATGCGGCCAACACCTCCATGATTTCTGCCATGCTGCAGAGAGAACTACGGGCGAAGGTCTGTCTGGGCTGTTCCGGTGAAGGTGTCATCGCCGGCTCCGAAGAGATTGAAACCGCTGCCGCCCTGACTGTCTGGGTCGCATGTCTTCCTGATGTCACACTGACTCCGTTGCAGCTCTCCGTGTCTCAGCTACAGGACCAGATCCGCATGCCTGGGTGGCCGGAGCCAGGACTCGAAGATTCGACCTTTCTCTTCCTCGCCGATCCATTTTCCACGCCGATGCAGGAAGTCTTGTCCCTCATGAACGACCGATACCCTCATGGCAAAGTTGGCGGGGGTCTTGCTGGCGGAGGCCAGGATTCTGGAGAGAATCGTCTGCTCCTTAATGATCAGACCTTCGACGGGGGCGTGGTGGGAGTGCAGTTCACTGGGCCAATCGCTGTGCGAACCGTGACCTCGCAAGGCTGTCGTCCGATCGGCGAGCGGTTCGTCGTGACGAGAGCGGAGCAAAACTTGATCTATGAACTCGGCGGCGTCTCGGCCTTAAAACGGCTCCAGGATGTCTTCGAATCCCTGGGGGGAAATCAACGACGGGATGCGCACCGCGCGTTGCATCTAGGCATCGTCATCGATGAACACGGCAGTCATTTTGAGCGAGGCGACTTCCTCGTTCGGAACCTCATTGGAGCGGATCAACAGGCCGGAGCCGTTGCGATCGGAGACGTTGTTCAGGAAGGCCAGACTGTACAGTTCCACCTTCGCGATGCGAAATCTGCAAGCGACGACTTGCACGTTCTTTTGGCTGCGGATCGAGCAAAGCACCAAAGTCCTCCACTTGGGGCCCTCCTGTTCAGCTGTTGTGGGCGTGGAGAGGGACTCTTTGGCCACCCCCATCACGATAGCGGGGCGGTGCAAGAGCGGCTTGGCCCCATCCCGACCGCGGGATTCTTTGCTCAAGGCGAGATCGGTCCGGTCGGAGGGCGCAACTTCCTGCATGGCTATACGGCGAGTGTGGTCATTTTCTCCGAGCCCGACCCCCGCAAGGAACATCCGTGAGAGCCGTTCATTGAGCCTCCGAACAGGATCGCTGGCGCAGATGTTGGCACGAGTTTCTGTGCGCAAAAATTAATTTACTCTGTTGTGTCGGTCACATGGTTAAGTAACCGACGATCAAGAAAGGAGCAGATATGCCGTTTCAGGAAGCAGGTGCCAAAGGAAATGAAGTTACGACGTCATCGGGACTGCAGTATGTCGAACTCACGATCGGAACCGGAGCGACAGCAGAGGCGGGACAGACCGTCAGCGTGCATTACAC
>JANNXZ010000137.1:0-3974 GCA_031409835.1 Nitrospirota bacterium | reverse complement strand
CCTGTTCTCCACGAGCCTCACGTTTCTTTCCAAGGCCGCTATCGATCATGAGGTGCACAAGTCACTCGGCTTGCAGAAACGCGTGGCGGCGGTGAAGCAATGCCGCACCATCGGCAAGCGCGATATGAAGTTGAACGATGCGTTGCCGCACATTGATGTGGATCCGGAAACCTATGTCGTGAAAGCCGACGGGCAAATTCTCACATGCGATCCGATGGCGGTGCTTCCCATGGCCCAACGGTATTTCCTGTTCTAACGGCTGCTGAAAACGCTGCCCAGCGGCGTTCTCGCCTAGAACGCATCCTCGACGTACCCCAGAGGGTACGCCTCCGGTGCGTTCGTCGGCTCGGCCTTGCTGGACAACGTTTTGAGCAGCCTCGCGGCATCTATGATTCCAATCGAGGAGTATCTGAGGGAATCGAAATAACATGAATACTTCGTCGCTTCTGAAAGGTCTTCGATTCGTCGATAGCTTCTTTCCATCAGGAGGTTATGCCTTCTCGTCAGGGCTGGAGGCGGCGGTGCAGGGTGGCGCGGTTCGGAATGCAGAAGAGCTTTCGCGCTACGTGGTGGAGTCGCTCACGACTGGAATAGGGGAGCGCGAAGCCGTGGCAGTAGGATTGGCGCATGATGCCTATGTGTCCGGCTCCTTGGAAATTGTCTTCGAGGCGGATGGAGCACTGGAGGCGATGAAGCTGGGTTGTGAATCACGGACAGCCAGCCGGCAAATGGGACGCCAGGTGATACGGCTGGCCGCGAATCAAGAGGCCAGCCATCCAGGAATCGAAGATTATCGTGCAGCGGTTGAAGCTGAGCGGACGCCAGGACATCTGGCCGTAGGTTTCGGCCTCACGCTGGCAGCCGCCGGTTGGTCAAAAGAAGACAGCATTGCCGCGTTCCTGTACCAAACCGCGACGGGTTTTGTGGCTGCGGCAATGAAGTTGCTGCCGCTCGGTCAGCGTGAGGGACAGCGGTTATTGGAGAACTGGATCGAGGTGATCGAACGAGTCAGTCACAACGCGGCGCACGAACGAATACTTCGATCCTGGTCGCCGGTTCAGGACATTTACGCGATGAGGCACAGCCGGCTTGAGTCGCGGCTTTTCCGGTCGTAAGAGGGAGAGGCTGGCCGAATCTTGCTCACGCGGTTGGCGGTTGGGTTCATGAAATCGTCTTGGCATCTTCCGCGAGGATCTGTACAATAACCTCATGTCAAACGGCAGTTTACTCACGCGCATCACGGTTGATCCTGAAATTTGCCATGGGAAGCCCTGTATCCGTGGTCTGCGGTATCCGGTCGAGAGCATCCTTGAGTATCTGGCCGGTGGCGATTCTGTGGAGCGTGTGCTGGCCGAGTTTCCCGATCTGGAGCGGGATGATATTCTAGCGTGCCTTGAGTTTTCACGGAAAATGCTGGCGGCGAAGAGCGTGCATGTGGCATTGACGTGAAATTTCTTGTCGACGCGCATCTCCCGCGCCGACTCTGCGCCATTTTCGTTCAGTATGGACACGACGCGACGCACACGCTGGATCTTCCGACAGGGAACAAGACGAAGGACCCCATCATCAATCAGATCTCAGTGCGTGAACAACGGGTTGTTGTTTCCAAGGACTCGGATTTCTTTTATTCGCATGTGCTGCAAGGACGCCCTTGGAAGTTGCTTTTAATCAAGACGGGCAACATCTCCTCTCAAGGCGTATGTGATTTGTTAGAACGTCACCTGCCAACCATTGAGGCAGCCCTCCAAGCCCACACGCTGGTCGAGATCGACCGCTCGTCTGTTACTCCCGTGATGTAGCCGAATTCGCCTTTCTCTTGTCATGCCATCATCGTTGAGGTCGAGCATTGGGGCACAATGACCCCATCTCTTTTCCTCCTTTCCTTGTTTCTGCTATAAGACATTCTCTTATTATGCATCGAGCCGATGAACATTTCTCAGGGAGCGGCCGTGTCACGGCGGCGCGGGCTGGTCACATTCCTGTGATCGGTGTCGGCGGGCCGGTGGGGTCTGGGAAGACCGCGCTGGTCGAGGCCCTCTGCCTGCGTCTGCGCGATCGGGTGAGTTTGGCTGTGGTGACGAACGACATTTTCACCAAGGAAGATGCCGAGTTTCTGACGCGCCGGGGCGCGCTCCCGCAAGACCGCATTCTGGGCGTCGAAACCGGCGGCTGTCCGCATACGGCGATCCGTGAAGATGCCTCGCACAATCAGGAGGCTTTGGACGATCTGTTCAAGCGCCATCCCGATGTCGAACTGATGTTTGTCGAGAGCGGCGGCGACAATCTGGCTGCGACATTCAGTCCTGAGCTTGCGGACAAAGTGATCTATGTCATCGATGTGGCCGCCGGCGATAAGATTCCGCGCAAAGGCGGGCCTGGAATCACACGATCCGACCTTCTGGTGATCAACAAGATCGATCTCGCGCCGCACGTCGGAGCCGATTTGTCCGTGATGGATCGGGACAGCAGGCGAATGAGGGGCGACTTGCCGTATCTCTTTACGAATCTCAAGACAGGCCAGGGCTTCGATCATGTCGTGGCTTGGGTTGAGCAGCTCTTACCTCGTTTAATTGGTTTGTTTGGTTTGTCTTGTTTGTTTGGTTAAACCAGATGAACCAAATCAACCAGTCTGTCCTTGACACTGTTGGCCGACGCGGGGTTCTGTCCTATGAGTTCGAGAGAGAAGGCCAGCGCACGGTCCTCACGCGCTCGTCTTGCACGAGTCCCTGGCATCATTTTCCCCCTTCATATCTCGACGACAGCGGCTGTGCCTACACCTGGCTTGTGAATCCGTCAGGCGGCTTGGTCGGCGGCGATCATCTGTCGGTGGAGGCGCAGCTCCATGCCAGGACGCATGTGCTGATGACGAGTCCCTCCGCCAATCGTGTCTATCGAAGTGTGTCTGAGCCGGCTCTACAAGACATTCGTCTTTCGGTCGGTCCTGAGGCTCGGTTGGAATGGTTGCCAGAGGTCACGATCCCTTTTGCCGGATCTCGTTTTCGCCAATCGATCCATGTGGATCTTGCGCCAGGCGCGACGGTGGTATTGTGGGACGCCATGGCTTCCGGCCGGGTTGCTAGGCAGGAGCGTTGGGTATTCAAATCGATCGAAAACGAGATCCACATCAGAACACATCTAAGTGGGTCTGTCGTTGAACGGTATCGCCTGGTTCCTGACCGATTGCCTGGATCGGTAGGTCTCGTGGGGAGCTGGGACTATGTGGCGTCGCTCTTTGTCATCGGCGATGCAGTCGGTGCCGATGTCTGGAAACGGCTCGACACTGCGCTCGCTGCTATTCTGGAACAGCGTCCAGGCCTGGTGCTGGGGGCGGTTTCGTCCCCTGCAGCTCCTGGCCTAGCGGTCAAATTGGTTGCACGGTCTGCTCCAGACCTGACGGATACGTTTGAGGCGCTCTGGGCCGCAGTTCGGAAAGAGCTGTGGGGTCTTCCAGTCCCGAACTTGCGGAAGTATTAATTAGGCTGAAGGGATTCAGGCTGATGGGATCAAGGTTGGAGTCCGACATTCTGAAAGCTTCCACCTTCAGCCTGTATCCCTTCAGCCTTCAGCCTGGCTTTATGGTATAAAGCCGCATGCGTACCTTTCGTATCGCCATGGCGCAGATGAATCCGACGGTCGGTGACATTGCCGGGAACGTCCGCCGGATCACTGGCTGGCTGCGCGAGGCGAAGAAGGCGAAGGCCGACTTGGTCGCATTCCCGGAACTGGCGATTACCGGCTATCCGCCTGAAGATCTTCTACTAAAGCCCCGTTTTATTGCAGACAACCGCCGCGCGCTTCAGGAAGTCGTCCGCCACTGCCGGGGCCTTGCCGCAGTGGTGGGCTACGTCAGCCAGAGCGATGGAATAGATCCGAAACCAGCTCGCTCATCGGTGGTGCAGGCCGGCGTGCACGAACTCTACAATGCGGCGGCGGTCATCGCAGATCAACAACTCATCACGACCTATTGCAAGTGG
>JANNXZ010000136.1:0-4635 GCA_031409835.1 Nitrospirota bacterium | reverse complement strand
GGTCACCGCTATTCCGCAGAATACGGTCAGGCTCGAGGAAAAGGCAGCCGAGCAAATGCTCAAGTTGATGGAAGTCTTGGACGAGCATGACGATGTGCAGAAGCTTCATGCGAATTTTGATATTTCCGACGAGGTGATGGAGAAGGTGGCTGCTGCGGGATGAACAACAGCAGTCGCTACTCAGGTGTTCAGCCTGAACACCTTCAGCCTATGGTGCCCCTTAGAGTATGATCGCCTCACTGACGGGCCGATTGGCCTTCAAGGCGCCGACCCATCTGGTTCTCGACGTGCACGGGGTCGGCTACGAAGTTTTCATTCCTCTCAGCACCTATTACGGGTTACCCAATCTCAGTGAAAGCACTTCGCTGAGTGTGCACACCCACGTTCGCGAAGATGCGATTCAGCTTTTCGGTTTTCTGACGTCGCAGGAAAAAGAAGCGTTTGTACTCCTGACGAGTGTATCCGGCGTCGGACCCAAGCTGGCGCTCAGTGTCTTGTCGGCTCTTCCGGTGTCCGATCTGGTCTCAGCGATTCAGTCGGGAGATGTCGAGAAGCTGACGACGGTTCCAGGGATCGGAAATAAATCGGCCAGCCGTCTCGTGCTGGAGCTTAAGGATAAAGTTGGGAAACTCCATCCTGGCCTCGCGCCGGCAAGTGATTCACCCAGGCAGGGGCAAGATGCAGTCTTTGACGACGCGCTGTCGGCGCTCGTGAATTTGGGTTATCGTCCACAAGACGCCAAAGAGGCGTTGAAACAGGTGAAGAGATCCAATGCTGAGTCGATCGTGCTCAAAGACATGATTCGTGAGTCCCTGAAGGAACTTGCAAGGGGGTAAGGATGATGATGCGATGGCTTCAATGCATAGTCCGGGCTCCATTATCCCTCGGTCTTGTCGTGCTCCTATTGGGGCTGGGGGCTATATCCGTGCAAGCCGAAGAGTCGAGTGAGCCGAAAAGCATTCGCAAGACTTGCGGCACATGTCCTGAAGGCTATGCGACCACGGGCGTGACCGAGTCCAAAGAGATTTGCAAGGACGGCGATCCCACCCTCGTTCAGTGCGCTCCACTGGGGGCGAATCTGCTATCCGTCTGCGGTTCCTGTCCTGAAGGCTATCGTGAAATCGGCAACTCGAATGTTCCGGCTCGCTGTGGAAACAAGGATGGGGGGCGGCTCACGCAATGCCAGCTGGAGAAGATGGAGTCGAACCTTCCGGATCCAACCAAAGGCGGTCTGACCTGCCCACCAGATTGCGGTAGTACAGCAACGCCCGGGCAAGGCGCCTTGCCGCCTCCACCGAAGTACCTCCCAACGCCCGAGAAGAAATAAGTCCACAGCAAAAGAGGTCTCTTACGATGGCCGAGCGAGTGGTCAGTACTCAGATTACGGATGAAGAGCGCAGCATCGAGACGGTGCTGCGTCCGCAGACATTGGAGGAATACGTCGGCCAGGAGCGGATGAAGGAATCCCTGCGGATCTGTATCGAGGCGGCGAAGCAGCGGAACGAAGCGCTCGATCATACGATCTTTTATGGCCCTCCCGGGTTGGGGAAGACCACCATTGCCCACATCATTGCTCGTGAGATGGGGGCTGCGCTCCGTTCGACCTCCGGTCTCGTGTTGGCCCATGCGGGCGATTTGGCCGCCATCCTGACAAACCTCCAAGAACACGATGTTCTATTTATCGATGAAATTCACCGGCTTCCTGCCTCTGTTGAAGAGGCGCTCTATCCAGCGATGGAGGACTATCAGCTCGATCTTGTGATCGGCCAGGGTCCTGCAGCCAGAACGGTAAAATTGGATCTCCCCCGGTTTACACTAGTCGGAGCTACGACCAGGGCCGGCGCCCTGACCTCCCCACTTCGGGACCGATTTGGCCTTGTCCACCGACTGGAGTTCTACTCTCCGGCGGAATTGCAGACCATCGTGACACGTTCGGCGGGTGTGCTTGGTATCCCAATCGACTCCGAGGGGGCCAAAGAAATTGCCGGTCGCGCTCGAGGAACCCCTCGCATCGTCAACCGGCTTATCAAACGGGTGCGCGACTATGCCCAAGTCAAGGCGGAGGGACGAATTACCCAGGCTGTAGCCCAAGACGCGCTCGCATGGTTGGGTGTCGATACGGCGGGGTTCGATGAGATGGATCGTCAGATTCTTCTAACCATCATCGACAAGTTTGCTGGAGGGCCGGTCGGGGTGGAGTCCTTGGCGGCTGCGGTTCAGGAAGATAGGAGCACCCTCGAAGATGTCCATGAGCCCTATCTGATTCAGGCCGGCTTTCTCGAACGAACTGGCCGTGGCCGCCAAGCCACGAAGCTGGCCTTCGATCATTTCAAAAGGCCGACCTCCCTCCTTTTTTCGTGATAGGGCTAGCAGACGCAGGCGGGTGGTGTGTCACGCAAGCTCTTGAAACGTCGAGGATCTCCTTGCATTGCCAGGATCTGTTCTTGTATCATCGCACACTTACTCACACCTGATCTGTCTCTGGACGTTCGTCCAACTTATGAGGCACGGGTGGAGGGGGTCCGTTCATGTCCGGAGACTTTTCCGAGTATCGGAAAGAGATCGATCGTATCGATGACGAGATTTTACGCCTGCTGAATGAGCGGTCCAAAAGCGTCATTGAGATCGGCAAACTCAAGAAACAGCAGGATGCGGGTGCTAATCTCCATACCTCGGCGCGGGAGGCGGCGATCATCGAGCGCCTCATACAGCAGAATACCGGGCCATTTCCATCCGAGGGGATTCGGCCAGTCTATCGAGAAATCATGTCCGCTTCTCTCTCTCTCGAGGGGCCTCAGAAAGTGGCCTATCTCGGCCCCAGAGCCACGTTTACGCACATGGCCTGTATGCAGAAATTCGGGTCATCCGCGCAATATATTCCGGTCAATAGCATCAAGGACGTGTTCAACGAAGTCGAGCGGGGGCGAGCCAATTTTGGCGTAGTTCCGATCGAGAACACGACAGAGGGAGTTGTCAACCACACGCTCGACATGTTCATTGACTCGAACCTCTTGATCTATGGAGAAGTGCTCCAGGAGGTGTCCCATCATTTGATGTCGAAGTCCGGCGTGATGGAAGAAGTAAAACAGATCCACTCTCATCCCCATGCCATTGCCCAGTGCCGAAATTGGTTGGAAACCAACTTGCCCGATGTGCCTGTATCGGAGGCGGCAAGTACAGCACGGGCAGCGGAACTGTGCGTGGAAAATTCCTCTGTCGCAGCGATTGCATCGGAGTTGGCGGTCCAGTTGTACGGATTGAAGGTCATCAAGGCCCGCATTGAAGACAATATCAACAACGTGACTCGCTTTCTCGTATTGTCTCAGAAGCCTCCCGAGCGTACAGGAAAAGATAAGACGTCACTCATGCTCTCGGTGAAAGACAAGGTCGGCGCCCTGTACGATCTCCTCCGGCCTTTTGCCTCTCATGGCCTGAGCATGACCAAGATTGAATCGCGGCCTTCCAGGCGAAAAGCCTGGGAGTACATTTTCTTTGTCGATATCGAAGGGCATATGGAAGAAGAGCGGGTGAAAAAAGCCATCGAAGAAATCACCGGCCGCTGTCTCTTCATGAAAGTGCTGGGCTCCTATCCAGCCCACAGTTGAAACCATGTCGTTGAAGGTCCATCCAGATATCCTCTCGTTGAGTCCCTATGTTCCTGGGAAGCCTATTGAAGAGCTCCAACGGGAACTGGGTCTTGCGCGCATCATTAAACTGGCATCCAACGAGAATCCGTTAGGCTCCTCCCCGAAGGCGCTCGCTGCGTTGAGCGAGGGAACCTCGACCCTGCATCGCTATCCCGATGGTGGCGCATTTCGCCTGCGAGAAGCTCTGGCAGATCGTTGGAAGGTGACTCCCGATCAGGTTATTCTTGGGAACGGATCGGACGAAATCTTGGGCCTGCTCGCTCGGACGTTTTTAGCCCCGGGCGATGAAGCGGTCATGGCCGATCAGACGTTCGTCATTTATAAAATGGAGGTCACGGCAGCCCACGGAAAACCTATCATCGTTCCCCTGAAACAGTGGCGGCACGATCTTCAGGCGATGGCGGACGCCATCACCGACCGGACCAGGCTCCTGTTCCTCTGTAACCCCAATAATCCGACCGGAACGATGGTGTCAGCCGCTGAGGTTGAACGTCTGCTCTCACGCGTGCCCGCGCATGTCGTGATCGTGTTCGATGAAGCCTACTTCGAGTATGTCAGGAGTGAGCAATTTCCTGATTCCATGTCCTATGTGAGGCAGGGGCGGAACGTGATCGTGCTGCGGACGTTTTCGAAAATCTATGGCCTTGCAGGATTGCGAATTGGGTACGGCGTGGCGACGGCAGAGATCACTAATTTCTTGAACCGAATCCGCCCACCCTTCAATGCCAATAGTCTGGCGCAACGCGCCGCGCTTGCCGCCCTTGGTGACGACGAACATGTGGCGCAGAGCCGGGCGGTGAATGCAGCTGGGATGGAAGAGATGGTCAAGGGATTGACATCGCTTGGATTTGAGCCGGTTTCGAGCGAGGCGAATTTTGTGTACGTCGATGTTGGACGGGATGGCCGTGCGGTGTTTGAGGCCCTGCTGAGGGAAGGCATTATCGTTCGCCACATCGAAGGTCGCATGGTTCGAGTGACTATCGGCACG
>JANNXZ010000135.1:0-20211 GCA_031409835.1 Nitrospirota bacterium | reverse complement strand
GGCCAAGTGGACCGCTTGCTGGCACTTTTACGTGAACACGATATGCCGGCGACGGAATGGACAAGGGGAACCTGGACTGTTTCGAGCAAAACCAAACCGCCGTTTTACGTCTTGCACGGTGATCTGTCCGCGGGACTCCTCGCGCCGGACTTGCGCCTGGCCATCCTGACGGAAGAAGAACTGTTTGCCAAAGGCGCGCGCCATAAGCCGCAGGCCAAGAGTAAAGCCGCGACCTTCCTCTCATCGCTGGAAGATCTCAACGTGGGCGACTACGTCGTCCATGTCCAACATGGCATCGCCAAATACAAAGGCCTCAAACGCCTCTCGGTGCAAGACTTCGACAGCGATTATTTGATCCTGGAATTCGCCGGCGGCGACACGCTCTACGTCCCGCTGGAGAAACTCAACCATGTGCAGCGATATAGCGGGGCGGACGGCCATGCGCCGCGCCTGGAACGTTTGGGCGGCACCAGTTGGGCCAAAACGACCGCGCGTGTGAAGCAAGATATCGAGGAGATGGCCCACGAGTTGGTCGACCTCTATGCCAACCGTGAACTCGTGACGCGCCATGCCTATGGATTCGACAGCACGATGTACCACGAGTTCGAGGCCGCATTTGAGTATGAAGAAACGGCGGATCAACTCAAAGCGATCGAAGACATTACGCACGACATGGAGTCCAGCAAACCAATGGACCGATTAGTCTGCGGCGACGTGGGGTACGGGAAAACGGAAGTGGCGATGCGAGCGGCCTTCAAAGCGGTGGAAGCCAATCGTCAGGTGGCGGTGCTCGTCCCCACGACCCTGTTGGCCCACCAACATTACGACAACTTCTCGGAACGGTTCGCGCCGTTCCCGGCTCGCGTGGCCTTGCTCTCCCGATTCCAATCGCCGAGGGAGGCCAAGGCCATTCTCAAAGACATGGCATCCGGCGCCGTCGACGTGGTGATCGGTACGCACCGACTCGTCCAGAAGGATGTGATATTCCGCGATCTCGGCCTCGTCATCATCGATGAGGAACAGTGGTTCGGCGTCAAACACAAGGAACGATTGAAGCAACTCCGTACCCAGGTTGACGTCTTGACGCTCACAGCCACTCCCATTCCACGCACCTTGCAGATGGCCATGGCGAGCGTGCGAGATCTCTCCATCATCGAAACCCCCCCAGCAGGCCGCTTGTCCATTCGCACCCAGGTCGTCCGATCGAGCGACACACTCATCCGAGAGGCGATCTTGCGTGAACTCGGGAGGGGCGGACAGGTGTACTTCGTCCATAATCGGGTCGAAACGATGGAGAAGACGGGAGCCTGGCTCCACCAACTGGTGCCCGATGCGCGCATCGTGATGGCCCATGGGCAGATGAACGCCAAGCCGCTCGAAGCCGTGATGCTGAAATTCTTTCGCAGGGAGGCGGATGTGCTGATCGCCTCGGCCATTATCCAGTCGGGAATCGATGTGCCTCATGCCAACACGATCTTCGTCAATCGCGCCGACATGTTCGGGCTTGCGCAGCTCTATCAACTGCGCGGGCGAGTCGGGCGAAGCGGCGACCAGGCCTACGCCTACTTCCTGGTTCCCGATGAGGGGCAGTTGAGCGAAGACGCCCAGAAGCGCCTCACCGCCATTCAACAATTTACCGAACTGGGCGCCGGCTTCCGCATCGCCGCGGCAGATATGGAAATCCGTGGCGCCGGCAACCTCCTCGGCAAACAGCAATCGGGGCATATTGCTGCCATCGGACTCGATCTCTACATGCAAATGGTGGAACAGGCCGTCCAGCGCCTCAAGGGCCAGGTGGTGGAAGAAGAACCGGATCCCACCCTCCGGCTCAACGTCTCCGCCTTTATTCCGGATGACTACGTCGCCGATCCTCACCAGCGCCTCTCCTGTTATAAACGACTCTCGTCCTGCACCCAAGTTGGAGACCTCGCCCTGCTTCATGGCGAAATGCAGGATCGGTATGGGCTGGCCCCGGACTCCGTCGAGCGATTATTCGAAGTCATGCAGGTGCGGCTCCATGCCAAGGCCTTGCGGTTGGACTCGATCGAGCTCAAGACTCATTCCGTCGTTGTCTCGCTCGGCGCCAAAAGCCGGGTGTCAAGCCAGGCGATTCTTGGGATGATGGACCGGTACAAAAAGCGGGTGTGCTTCCTGTCTCCACTTTCATTCGAGCTCCAGATGCCGCATCAGGACTGGCCGTCCATCTTTCGAGAACTCACCGCAACCTTGCAAAGCCTGGGAGGCTGTGATACCAACACCACGATGCCTCCGCAATCATCTCGTTAACAAAGGTCTACGCGCACCTATGACTCGACCGTCGAACAGATCTCTGAATGCCGTCGCTGGCCGCCTCGTCTCCCTGCTTGCCTGCGGCACGCTTCTCTTACTCACCAGCTGCGCACCACCGCCCGAGGAGGGCGTGATCGCCCTCGTCAACGGCCGACAAATCACGCAGACCGAATTCGACGCCCGTTGGGGAGAACTGGCCGACGCCACCAAGGCGCGGTACCAGAAAGAAGGAGGAAAGCGCCTCTTTCTCGACGAACTCATCACCAAAGAGCTGCTCATGCAGGAAGCGCGCAAGCTAGGACTCGACCAGAACGATGCGATCCGCGATCGGGCGCAACGCTACCGGGAACAACTGATTCTCGATGAGCTCCTCAAGGACCGGATCAAAGCCAAGGTCGAGCTCTCGAAGGAGGAATTGGACGCCTTCTACGAGCAGCATGCCAACGAACTCCTCCCGCCATTGAAAGTACGAGTGTCACAAATGCTGCTGCCCAATATTTCAGCTGCGAAAGATTTGGAAAAGCAGATCAACCAGGGGGGACATTTCTCCCAATTTGCGCAGCGCTATTCCATCGACGGCAAAACGAAAGCGAACGGAGGCGATCTCGGCCCCTATCGCAAGGACTTGGTCGTCCCGGAAGTCGACGAAGTCATTCATACCCTCAAGCCCGGATTCATCAGTGCGCCGATCAAGACGGAGGCTGGCTATTACCTCGTCATGACGACGCCTCTCGACAAGGAAATTATTCAGGCGGACGTGGCCGTTCGGGAACGCCTCCGACAGGAACTGCTCAATGAGAAGCGCCGAAAACGTTTTGACAGCGTGATCGCCGACATCCGAACGAAGGCGGTCATCCGCCTCGCCGACGCCTCCCGCTATATCACCGACGGCGGCGGCGCACACTGAGACGTCGCGGATCGAAATTGCCTTCTCTCAAGTTCTTCCCATTTCGTGTACAATCCTCGGACCCCCGCCGACTGGCAGTCCCTCTCGGCGCGTGGTGAGTCCTCTATCCATGATCCCGATCCGTCCGTTCATCACAATGGCATCAGGCTGGCTGAGACATACGATCTTGTTCGCGCTGGGTCTGATCGCACAGACGTCCCTGCTTTCAGCTGCGCAAGTGGAAGATGGGATCGTCGCGATCGTCAACTCAGACCTCATCATGCTGTCCGAGGTCAAACGAGAACTCGCCCCGGAGCGGGAGCGGATTCAGAAAGAGCACCGAGGCGACGCCCTGGCGCGCCGCCTCAAGACGGCGGAGTATATGGCGCTGACCTCGATGATCGAACGCAAGTTGCAACTCCAGGAAGCCAAGACGAAAAGCGTCACGGTCACCGATCAGGAGGTCCAGCAAGCGGCGCAGCAGATGAAGCAACAGGGGAAAACGATCGACGAGGCGAAACCTGCCGACCTGAAAAACGTCCAAGAGCAGCTGACGCTGTTCAGGGTCGTCGACCGTGAGGTGCGGAGTAAAGTGATGGTCGCAGACACCGACATGAAACGATACTTCCAGGAACACCGCGACCGGTTTGCGCTCTCGGAGGAATACACGCTCAGCCAGATTCTCATCAAGCCACGTTCGCAGGACGATACGGCCGACGCGAGAGAGAAGGTTCGTGAAGTAATGGCGCGGCTCAAGCAGGGGGAGCCATTCGAGGATTTGGCGCTGCGATTTTCCGACGGCCCGAACGCCTCACACGGAGGACACCTCGGTTTAGTGCGGCAGGGAGAGCTCTTGCCGGAAATCGAGCGCACCATCGCCACCTTGGTGCCCGGCGGCATCTCGGATATGGTCGAAACCCCGGAAGGCTTTCATATCGTGCGCCTGGAGGACAAGAAACCGAAACAGTTCCGCCCGTATGAGCAAGTCCGCACTGAAATCCAGGGACTCGTGTTTCAGCAGAAAAGCGAAGATGTCTTCCAATCGTGGCTGGCGGACCTCAAAAACAAGGCCTACATCGAGATCAAGTTCGAATCCGCTCTTTCAGGACCGCCCACAATCGCTCCCGCCCCTCGCCCGTCACCGACGAGTAAGGAATAATTTCGTCGCGCTCGACCAATCCCAGCCCTTCCTGCAGCCGACGAAGTGCACCGATACGCTCACTCATTTTTAACTTGTCCACTTTCGTCGCCACCACAATGGGGGGCCGTCCGACGGATAAGAGCCATGCGATCGTCTGACTGTCTTGTTCGCTCAGCACACGGCTTTCGACCAACACCACCACCGCGCGCAGCTGTTTACTCCCATCGAGATACTGCTCGATCAATGGAGCCCACTGAGCCCGCAGCGCTTTCGACACCCTCGCGTAGCCATACCCTGGCAGATCCACCACCACGAAACGCGCCAACCCAGGATCGTCACTGGTGATCCGAAAGAGATTGACCAAGCGAGTCTTTCCCGGCGTACGGCTCACCTTGGCCAGCCCCTTGCGCTGCAAGAGAGAGTTGATGAGAGAGGACTTTCCGACGTTCGACCGTCCGATGAAGGCGACTTCCGGAAGGTCACTTTGCAGAAACTGCTCTGGCCCCGCACAACTTCTGATAAACTCTGCAGTAAGGATTCTCATGCTACATCACCCAGCCACTCACCCATCACACACTCCGTTATTGACACAGACACTTACCTCCTCTGTGATACGCAGTCTCTAATGCGGAAGTCAACCGCACGATCCAGATCCCGTGTGAAAGCCTTTCTGATCATCCTCCTCTGCCTACCGGTCGGAGCGGTTCTCTTCTTCTGGTTACTGAAGATGCCAGACGTCTCGGCCTTACGCGCGACCAATCCAACCGTGACGGCCCTGATGGAAGCGCGACAGACTCAGGCCAGGGCCAAGGGCCACACCATCGAACGCCATTGGACGTGGGTGCCGCTCTCACGTATCTCTCCCCACCTCCGCCAGGCGGTCGTGGAGGGGGAAGATGCGTCGTTTTTCACCCACGAAGGATTCGACTGGGAAGGGATCAAGGACGCGGCCCTCTATAACCTCGAAGCGGGCAAGCTCAAGCGTGGGGGAAGCACCATTACCCAGCAGTTGGCAAAAAATCTCTACCTGTCATCCGAACGGTCCCTGCTTCGAAAGGCGCGGGAAGCCCTAATTACGCGCTCCCTCGAACAGCATCTCACGAAGGAGCGTATTCTCGAGCTGTATCTCAACGTCGCCGAGTGGGGGCAGGGCGTCTATGGCGCTGAGGCCGCGGCCCGTCATCACTTTAAGAAGTCCTCGCATAACCTGTCAGCCGACGAGGCGGCCTGGCTGGCTGCCATCTTGCCGTCGCCACGTCGATACGACCCCATACGAAAAACGACTTCCCTCACTCATCGCCACGAACGTATCCTTAAACAGATTACTCGGGGATCTTCCCAATCTCCCCAGCTAGAGCCAGCGCCAAAGTCAGAGTCAGAGTCAGAACCGGAGTCAGAGCCAGACCAACATTCGGCAGAGCCCACAGGTCAGGAGCGGACGGGAAGCTACAACGAGTCGCCGACCTCACGATAGTCTCGCTCGCCGAAAATGGCCGATTCATATGTGTAGTGTTTGAACTCAAGCAGATTGTGGGAGGGATCTTCAAGGAAAAATGTGCGGTGTTCGATACGGGTTCCTGGAAACCGCACGCGCGGCTGCTGGCAAAACGTCAGCCCCTTGGCTTTGGCCTGATCGGCCAAGGCCTGCCACGCTTCTTGAGAAAGCAGGACCAACCCAAAATGGCGCGGATAGATTCCCTGCTGAGAAGCTGGCGGTTCAGGCGTCAGATGCCCGACGAGTTGATGGCCGGCTAGGCCGAGCGTCACGGCCTTTTCTGACTCTCGCCCGAGGATGCAGCCGAGTCCCTCGACATAGAAGCGCTTCGCCGCCTCCACATCGTGGATGGGAAAAGCCAGATGAAAGAGCACGTCCTTCATGGAAATTGCCCTCGAACAGTCGGTTGGCCAGTTCCGTTCCACCAACCTGCAGCCATATGGGACGTCACATGCCTGATGGAAAATCGCCCGTCCGGCGAGAGAACTAAGGCTCCAGCCGTTCCATGGATCCGAGACACTAACATCCGCAACACCTGTCGAGCGGCGACCATAGGGCTCTTTCCCATGGCTAGACGATCGCAGATACTCTTGGCGATTACAAGACGGATGATGCCTTCGCCGGTGCCCGTCATCGACACGGCGCCGCTCTGATTATCCGCGTAGACTCCACAGCCGATAAGCGGGCTGTCGCCGACCCGCCCTGGCAACATCGAATCGATGCCCCCAGTAGAGGCCCCTGCCGCTACCGTCCCGGACCGATCCAAGGCGACGGCGCCGACGGTCCCGTGCCGTTCTCTTGTTGAACGTTTCTGTTTCGCGAGAATCCGGTCGTAGGAGAGGCGGCGAGGCGCGGTGGTGGAACGATGCCGGTCGAGTTTGAAATGTTGCGCAAATCTACCGGCGAACGGTCCGACTAACAGAACGTGGCCCGTCTCTTCCATGACCAGGCGGGCCGCCGTAATCGGATGCACGATTCCTTCGATCGAGGCGACCGCTCCGGCTTTGAGTTGGGCTCCTTCCATAATTGCAGCATCCATACGCCGCACCCCGTCCAGCTGACGATTCGCTCCTCGTCCCGCATTGAACAGCCCCGATTGTTCCAGGAGACCGATCGTACGTTCGACGGCGACCACCGCAGAACCTCCCTGCTCAAGAATGGCATAACCAGTGCCGAGTGCATCGGCAAGACAGGCGGCCTGCGCCGGCGTCACGCGCCGGGAACCGGCGCCTCCATGGGCAAGAATGAGAGGACGGGAACTGGTCAATTGAGGAGAAGCTTCCGAGCCTGCCGGTACGCCGGATCGTTCATGCGATCCAGATCGGACCGCACGAATCCCAGGCCGGTGACACACAGCTCGAAGTTGTCGGAGAGTTTCCTGAACAGTGGAGGCTCTTCCCCTGATGGGCTGTCAGCCATTCGCGCGACAATCCCGTAGGAGCGCTTTCCCGTCTTCATATAGTCCACGAGAAAATCTTTGTGGTAGATTAATCCGGTTGTCTTGAGGCGGCGCAGATACTCAGGAAACAGTCCCGCCATGAAGAGTGTGAAATCGCCGATATGCTGATGCACGTCCCGTTCACGGTCCATCGACTGCGCTTCCAGCAACACTTCCGACTCGAACAAGAGATCCACCACCGTATCGACCGGTTGGTCTTGCTGATTTCTGATTTTATACAGTTGGTCGCTGTGGGTAAAGTCGACGAGCAGGTTGGAGACGTAGCTGGTGACGTTGAGGTCTGGCCACCCGAGATGTTCCGTGAAGCTTTTCTCAGTCAGGGCGCCGAACAGCTGACGGAGCGGATGCCGAGGCGGAACTTGCGTTCCCATATACACCTCTCACACATTCCGAGAATATATGAACTCAGTATAGCAGACGATGGCCTATGTGCCGATGCCGCCCCCTATGTTTTTCTATCGGTCTTCACGAAACAGACTTGAGCGTAGGCCGGAACTAAAAGAGCATATGGCGTATGGCTTATGGCCAGAGCTGACGACTGACCGCTCATTCTTTTCCTGCCATACGCTCTTCTCTCCTGCTATCGAGCACAAAGGTCACCCGCTGAATCACAGCCTTCATCCTGACGATCGTCCTTATCGAAGCTCTGCCAGGGTTCCTTCGAGAGCGAGCAGTTTTCGTTTCGTGGGCAAACCGCCTGAGAATCCTCCGAGCGATGCATCCTGTGCCACAATGCGATGGCAAGGAATCACGATCGGCATGGGATTCGCTCCCACCGCGTTGCCGACGGCACGGGCATACTGTCTACCTCCAACACGGACAGCCACCCATTGATAGGACCGAAGCCGGCCAAAAGAGATGCGTCGCAGTGTCCGCCAGACCTTCTGCTGAAAACTTGTCCCGCGTGAGAGGTCCAGTGGCAAATCAAAGGACCTGCGCATTCCAGCCAAATAGCCGATCAATTGTGCCTGCGCCTCTCGCAATCGTGGAGAAGTCCGGCCCGCCAGCAGCTCGACTGAGGGAAATCCCAACTCTGACAGCACAGCCTGGCGCGACACCTTCGGCAACACCACCGCGTTGATCCCTTTTGTCGTTTCGGACACGCCCATCCAGCCCCATCGCGTGTGAAAAACGCAGGTTGAGATACGCGAGGTATCAGGCGTCAGACGCTTGAGTAATGGTTGTCTCTCGCCCATGGCTCAGACTGCTCCTCGTTTGAGTTTCCGTCTGACCATTCCCCAGACCAGGCCAAGTTCTTCTGACCGCAGCAAGGCATGGACACCGAGATAGCCACTCACGCTCAATCCGATGGCCATAAAAAGCATCGCCGATTTCTCGATCCATTCACCAGGATGCGTCCAGAGCTGCGCTGCTGCCACCCAGGCACAGATCACCACCAACGGCACGGATGCGATCAGCACACGCAGCGACGATCGTCCCACAGAGCCCCATTCCACGCCGCCCAACCGGCGGTGCAGCACCGCGACCAAGATGCCTCCATTGACCATCGCCGCCAAGGCTGTGGCCAAAGCCAGGCCGGCCGCGCCAAGAGACGACATCAGCATGAGCGAGAAGATGAGGTTGGCCGCGATGGCGATGGCCGCGGAAATAGCCGGCGTGCGTGTGTCTTGCAGCGAATAGAAGGCCGAGACAATGATGCGGACGCCTCCGAAGGCCCAGAGGCCGACAGAATAACAGAGCACCGCCAATGCGGTCTCGGCCGTATCGTGTGCCGTAAAGGTTCCGTGCTCGAAGAACA
Source organism: Nitrospirota bacterium (assembly GCA_031409835.1). Lineage (GTDB taxonomy): Bacteria > Nitrospirota > Nitrospiria > Nitrospirales > Nitrospiraceae > Palsa-1315. The sequence continues at coordinate 11,182 of JANNXZ010000135.1, read as the reverse complement.
GATGGACGATCGGCTGACGTAAGAGGATCAGGCCCAGCATCGCCGGCAGGATGATAAAGAGAATCATGCGAAGACCGAACCCCAATGTTTTTCGCAATTCATCCAAATCCCCGCGCGCGGCCTGCGCCGAGAGTGTCGGCAAAATGGCTGTGGCCAGCGCCACGCCAAAAATCCCGAGTGGAAACTGGATCAACCGCATGCCGTAGAAGAGATAGGTCGGCCCGCCCGCAAAGAAGGAGGCGAGGATCGTGCTCACGGTTATGTTGATTTGGGTCACGGAGAGGCCGAGGAGCGACGGCACCATCAGCGCGCCGATCCGCCGTAAGCCGGGATGGCGTAGCGTGAACCGAAATCCGAACAGCATCCCTCGCAGACTCAAACCGGGCAACTGCATGGCAAATTGCGCCGCGCCTCCCGCCACAACCCCGATGGCCACGCCGAGAATCGGCTCCGGCATCGTTGGCGATAAAAAGAGCGCGCAGCCGATGATGAAAATGTTAAAGAACACCGGCGAGAACGCCGGCGCTGCAAAAGCACGCATGGAATTCAGGATGCCCATCGCCAGCGCAGCCAGACTGATAAAGATCAGATAGGGGAACATGATCTGCGTGAGCAGCGTCGCCATGCCCAGTTTCGCTGGATCGTCATGAAATCCAGGCGCCAAGAGCCAAACGATTCCGGACGCGAGGATGATGCCCAGGATCGTGATACCAGTCACGATTGTGAGCAGCGTGGTAAAGACGGCGCTTGCCAGTTCCCAGGCGTCTCGTTTCGACTTGAGCGTCTGATATTCTGTGAAAACCGGGATGAAGGCGGAAGACATCGACCCTTCCGCAAATAACTCTCGAAGCAAGTTGGGGACACGATAGGCCACGAAGAACGCATCTGCCGCAGGCGTCGCGCCAAAAATTCTCGCCAACACCATGTCGCGGACGAACCCGAGAATGCGGCTGGAGAAAGTGGCCACGCCGATCACACCAGCCGCTTTGACCACCGAGCGAGTCTCATCCTGCGCATGTGTTGGAGCTGGGGGTACTACGGTAGGGTCGGACATGAATTGGGATTCTAGCGGAACGATGCCGGGCAGTCTATCGCGCGACACTGGAGAAGCCTAACCCAGCGCATCGAAGTGACGGGGCATCGGCTTTCGCCGTGGATATCGCCCATGCTACGATCGGCTCTGGTCACTCCCCCTGCGTGGAGATCGTGTTCATGTCCCTTGAACGTTCGTCCAACTTACCTGGTGGATTCCAAGTCCGACACCGCTCGCTTGGAGTCTACCAAGGGAGCGCGATCGAGCTAGCGTTTTGGTATCCCTCATCCGGGATGCCGGAATACGGACTGTGCCGATTTGCCACGAAGGAGAAAGCCGAGTCCTATCGCACCTACCTCTGTTCCCCTGCCTGCCCGGAGCCGCTTGACGAGAAGGACCTCACCGTTGAACCCTATGACCTTCCCGCACACGAGGAACTGATCGACAACCATCCACTTCATACTGCCTGGGAAACTCCGACCTAGCAGGATGCTCAAAAAGTCCGCCAGCATTTGAAGATCGGTACGCGTGAGACGTGAAAAGTGAAAGGTAAAACGTAGGATTGCCGAAGGCTCTTCCTCTGAAACCTTTCACCTTTTACGTTTCACCTTTCACGAATGGTGGACGGATGGGATTCGCCGGCCTATTCAGGCGGCAATAGCAACTTTGCCAGGGGGTTTGGCCAGTTGATCCTGCGTCTGGGCTTGGACAAAAGTGAGCAGGCGCTTGTTCTCTTGCGCAGCTCTAAGGAACTTAAAGGCGATGCCGCGAGCGCTGACAGAATGGACCATCCCAGCCACTTCAAGAGGAGGTTCCGTGTCGTCAAAGTATAATTGCAGATAGAAGATGTCGTTTGTATGAACCTGTGTGTCGCTCTTGATGATACAGCCGCCTATCGAGAGATCGAGCACTGTTCCCTCACCACGAACCGTGCCCCCGGAGAACGAGAGATAGAGTCGCACGGGAATCCTGAGGTGTTCGCGTCGATCGATCGGATGCGTGGAATGATTCAGCCAAAGACGGGACGTGAGAAAACGGTGACTGCACGATGGACAGCGGAATGGCGCCATGAAGAGGAGGGAGGCGAGGTGCTCGCGTGGCGATTGCGGGTGAGACCGCAAAAGGCCGTCCTTCTGGCACCGCGGACAGCTAGGGATGCGGCTCATATCATCTGTGCCTTCTCATTCTCTCGCTCGGGCTTGCCGGCAGACCTGCTCTCTCTTGTCCACGGATAGACGATCTTTTTCTCTCTGTCAAGAAATCGAAGGTTCCGTGCAGACACCATGTTGAGAAAAGCGGGACGTTCATCGGTAAGGCTCGCTGTCAGCACACACGTTTGTGGAAACCGCCCGGCCAGCCAGATAGCCAGTCGCCCAGGCCCATTGGAAGTTGAAGCCACCGATGCGGCCGTCGCAGTCGAGGATCTCTCCGATTAGGTAGAGGCCCGGCGCCAGCTTGGATTCCATCGTCCTGAAATTGATTTCTTCGAGTGGGACTCCACCGGCTGTGACCTCGGCATAGTTCCAGCCTCGATCGTGTTTGATTGGGAATTTGAACTGGGTCAGCGCGGCGAGCAGACGATCTCGGTTTTTTCTCGGCAGTTGCGCGACCGCTGTCTTGGAATCACATTCGACGTGGGAACAGAGCGCCTCAGCAAACCGTTCCGGTATCTGTTGCGCCCATGTCTTTAGCAATGATCGCCGAGGATTGTCCGTCGCTTGCACCATAAACCACGACTTCGTCTGTTCGTGCGTCTGACCGGGCAAGAAGTTTCCAAAGACCTCGACGGCTTCCCCTTGCTCATGCGCAAGCGTCCAGAAGCGGCTCGCGTCCATGACCACTGGCCCGCTGATGCCGAAGTGGGTCCACAGTACGCTCCCTGTCCGGCGGTCGACCTTGCGGCCCTTCACTATTGTCGTGATCTCAACCTCCTGCGAGAGGCCGGAGAGATGCGCATGGAACATCGTGTCCTCAAGAATGAGCGGCACGAGCGCCGAAACAGTGGCGGTCACCCGATGACCCAACCGTCGTGCCAGCCCGTAACCAAATCCGTCACTGCCCGATTTGGGGATCGATCGGCCACCAGTAGCCAAAATGACCTTCTTCGCGTGCAGGACTCCCTGGCTGTGTTGCAGAACAAACCCCGTCTCGGCACACTTCTGGATGCCTGTCACACGATGGTTAGATCGAATGCTGACACCCAGTTCATGGCAGCGATCAACCAGAGCATTGAGGATAGTCCGGGCTTTATCGGTCACAGGAAAGAGCTTGCCGGTCTCTTCGCGTTTGAGCTCGACCCCTAACGAAGCAAACCACTTCACGGTTTGCTCGACAGAGAACGCGGCCAACACATTCTTGATGACGTTGCGGTTGCCGAAGAAGTCGGTGGGCAATACGACATCGTGAGTGACATTACAGCGTCCGCCACCGGACACCAGAATTTTGGCGCCGATCGTTTTCACGCCATCGAGCAGCACGATCCGCTGAGCGCGATCGCCCTTTGCGGCCGACTCTGCCGCGAAAATCGCAGCGGCCAGACCGGCAGCGCCTGCACCGACCACCGCAACATCATGTCTGTCGTCATGTATGGACATTAGAGAGTTTTAACTGCCCGTTAACACCGTATTAATCTTGCAATGTTAGAGTTCGCCTTGTGAAAGGCCGACGTATCGGCGCTGGAACACATGAAAGCAGGAGGTGAGCACGATGACCTGTCAAAAATGCAAAGGGCTGATGGTGAAAGAGTGGCGACCGGAGTTTTCGCAGGAAGCCGCGGTGCTCCGCTGTATCAATTGCGGACTGGTCCTCGATCCGTTGATTGCACAGAATCGCGTGACCCCGTTGCAGACGAAGCAGCGGATCCTGAATGCCGCTTAACGGTTCTTTCGAGATCGTGAGCCAGTTCGGTCGGTACGGACAACTTACTCGACCGACCGAATTGGGCAGGTGTGGACGTGGCGCTCGTGGTTAGACCGAAAACTCCGCCCATAAGAATGTGTGATCTGAGGGGTCTTTCGCTCGCCGCGGCTCGACGTCCACCTCTGCTCTGACACAGTGCCCTGCCAACGAGGCCGTCGCCAGAATATGGTCGATGCGCCAGCCTCTATTCGCTTCCAGCGAGCCCGGCGCTCGGTAATCCCAAAACGTATACTGCTGCCGGTCTGGGTAGAGTTTCACGAACACGTCCTCAAACCCCCACGCCAACGTGCGTTCATACACTCGTCGCGCATCTTCGTGATAGCAGACGTGCTTGAGATGTTTGTCAGGGCTGTGCACGTCCATCGGTCGCGGAGCGACATTCATGTCACCGCACCAGATGGCCGGTTTGTTCGGCGACAGATGCTTCTCAAAGTACTTGTGGAGCCGATCGTACCAGCCAAGCTTGTATTGATACTTGGGTGAGTCGATCTCGAAGCCCTGCGGCACATAGGTATTCACGATGGGAATCCCCTTGATCACCACACGCAAGAGCCGCGCATCCTCAGATTCACCCCCGTCGTCAAACCCATAGGCCACCGCCTCCGGCTTCTCCCGGCTCAATATCGCGACGCCGTTGTACGCCTTCATTCCTCGATAGGTGATTTCGTACCCAGATTCCGCCAAGGCCAGCAGCGGAAACTCGCTGTCCTGGACCTTGGTTTCTTGAAGACAGAGCACATCCGGCTTCTGCTGGGCCAGCCAGTCGAGCACGATCGGCAAACGCTTGCGGAGAGAATTGACGTTGAACGTGGCAATCTTCATGCAAAAACCCGTCGATATGGTATTCAGGCCGCCGCATCCTAGCAAAAGGCCCACAGGGGAACAAGATGAATGGTCTTGTCGATGAAGCGGTCGGCAGGGGAGTTACGTTCCGAAGAAATACCCTACGCCAGGCCGCAATCCGAGAGGTTCCCCAGCGTAGCACGGCCCTCAGGAGGAAAGACCTCCCGAGGGCCGTGCTATCTACTGACTCGATGGCAAGAATTTATGGCGCGGGAGTAAGAGCTGGAGCTGCCGGAACTGCGGCCTTCATGTCTTGCCCCATCGACTGAGCGTCGCCCTTGGCTTCCCCGACTTTGGATTTTGCCGCGCCTTTTTGCGCCTTCATCTTGTCCTTCATTTCATGGCGTTTCGCCTTCATCTCACTTCTGTGGGCTTTCATCTTGCCCTTCATTTCTTCCTTCTTCGCTTTCATATCGCCCTTCATCACATCTTTCTCGGCCTTCATTTCAGCCTTCATCTCATCTTTCATATTTCCCATCTCGGCCTTCATCGCATCGTCAGCCAACGCCAGCGAGCTGGTTCCAATCAGGCAAAGAGCGGTAACCGCAACAACGATCAATTTCTGCATGAGACACCTCCTGGGATAGATAATAGTGATGGTTTTCTTCGCAAGGAAGAGACAGCCTGCGCTCCTTTTTCAAACCTGTCAAGAATTAGTCTGGGAGCCAACGTGTTGATGGCTGGAGAAGCCGTGGTGAGATATCAGCGTAGTATGGTTTGCTCGATTCGTGAACGCCCACGATCCGGTGCTTGAAATCACAGCACTGGTTGAATGCGCCCAATTTTGAATACTTGGTGACCCTCAGGATGAGGAGGAGGAAGAGCCGCGGCAGTGTGGTGAGCCCATCAAGCGCAGCTGAACTATCGATGTATGGCGACCGAGCAGTCTCAGAACATTAATCAGCGTTGAGCGTATCGTGGGTTCCCGGCACGCATTCTTCACGTTTCCATTGTTTCAGGATTTTCTGTTCGTTGAAGGACAGGGTGTAGCGGTAGCAATACAACATGGCCTTGGGACCGTCTAAAATAGCCTTCCCCATTAATGCGGTCGCTTGTTGCGCCGTGTCAGCCACGGCAGAAAAGTTCACCGAGGCCAACTCCTTGTCGCTGATCGGAACGCGATAGGTCCAGACCGAGTCGCCCCCAAGAGCCGGAGTCTTGGCCGTATGGGGAGGCCCGAACTTCTCCACCACCTCGTCTTGCGTGAGCCGATCCACACCACTCTTGAAATAGCCGTCGCGCCACGGACCTCCGCAGGCGAGCATCGCCCCTGCGAGGAGAAACATCCCGACTGTAAACAGGTACTGACGCACGTGTCTCATGACTTAGGTTGACCCTTGATCTCTTGCATGCGCTTCACGGAACAATACAACGCATAGCCTTGAGCCAGCATGCCGGTGACCAGCAGGCCCAACGCCGTCTTCATCCACTGCGCTCCTGTGTCTTCCAGTCCATAGGTTCCGACGACAAACCCGAGCGCGATCGCCACGATCCCCACAAATCGCGCGATCATCCCTTGCGTGCGCAAATTACTGGAAGCCGGATGATTCTGCATCGCCATAGCAGGGGTACGCTACACTGGATGGCGCAGCCGGTTCAACAGGGCCTTGACAAGGTTCTCCCGCCTCTTCGGGAACCGTGATGCCTGAAGCGACCGTCAGCCGCGCCGCGCGAGAGAAAATAGTTGAGCGCGAGCGCACCGAATCTCTTCATTGTGCGCCCAACCGCTCGACAATGGACTCCGCCGGATAGGTCACAATTTCCGCCAGCGTGGGGTGATAGTGCGGCATGCGCATCAAGTCCGCCGCCGTGCCATGGTAATACATGACCGCGATCAACTCATGGATCAGTTCACCCGCTTCCGGGCCGACGATCTGCGCGCCAAGAATCTCACCGGTCTGAGGCGCCGCGAGCAACTTTGCAAACCCCTGTGTGGCGCCGAGACAGAGCGCCTTGCCATGATCGATGAACGGATAGGAGGCCTTGAGATACGGAATCTCTTCGGCCTTCGCGCGCGTTTCATTGAGCCCCAGCACCGCAACCTGAGGATCGGTAAAAACGATTTCTGTATCCAGACGATGATCGATCGTCTTCGCCGGTTGATCTGCATGCGTTGCGTTGTACCCTGCAATTTCGCCCTGCTGGATGGCGAGGTGCACAATAGGCGTGACATCGTTCACGTCACCCACGGCATAGATATGTGCTTGCGACGTGCGCATCGTGCTATCGACTACAATTCGTTCGCCGTCGACTATCACTTCTGCCAGATCGAGGCGAAGCCCTTCGACATTGGGCCGCCGGCCTAAGGCCTGGAGAATTTCATCGCCGACGTAGGATTGCTCCCGTCCGTCTTTCATCGCCCACACCGTCTTCCCTGTTGCGTCATGAGTTACACGTAACAACTGCGCGCCTGTAACAACTTCGATGCCCTCGTCGATCAAGGCGGCTTCAAGCGCACGTCCGACATCTTCATCCATTTCAGAAAGGAGCGTGCCTCCCCGTTGAAGAATCGTGACCTTCGTCCCAAGTCGAGCAAAGAACTGGCCGAGCTCAAGAGCGACCGCTCCACCACCCAGGACGATCAACGAGCCTGGTTGGGTGCGGAGATCCAGAATCGTATCGCTCGTCAAATATCCGGCTTGGACCAACCCAGGAATCGGAACCTCACTGGGCCTAGACCCGGTAGCCAAGATGAACGAGCTAGCCGACAAAACAGCGTCTCCGACGGTGACTTCGTGAGGCGACAGAAAAACTGCCCGCGATTGGTACAGCGTGAACTTGGGGTCTTGAAGCTGCTGAATGCGATAGTCGGCAAACTCGCGGACCAGCCGATCTTTTCGGTCCACGATCGCCGACAGATCGGCCTGGGCCGAAACCGGGGAAAGCCCGAACTCTTTCGCCCGCCTGAAAAGAGCCGCAACTTCGGCAGAACGCAGCATGGCCTTTGTCGGCATGCAGCCACGCAGGATACAAAGTCCCCCAAGCGGACCCTGATCCACAATCGCCACGTCCGCGCCGGCATCGCGCGCAGTCCGTGCCGCGGCATAACCCGCCGACCCACCGCCGATGACGATCACGTCATGTCTCTTGCGTGTCGAAACCTGACTCTGTGATTTCATCGTCCGTTCCCTTTATAGTACGAGGTCCAGAAGGGAAGAATACACGATGCTGCAACCTGGTCGCTATCAGCACTATAAAGGCCACGAGTACGAGGTGCTCGGTGTGGCGCGGCATTCGGAAACGGAAGAGGAGCTTGTCGTCTATCGCGCACTCTACGGCGAACGAGGGCTGTGGATCAGACCAATGGCCATGTTTCTGGAAACCGTGATGGTCGAGGGTATTCCACGCCCACGGTTCCATCGACTCCCGGACGACCTACAGGCTAAATGACCTTTCTCTTCGGAAGGCCTCTCGCATCCCCTATATCCCCTATCTTGAGGGAGCAGATACCCAGTCACTTGCTCCCATACTTGTCGCTCCTTGATACACGTTCGCACATCTCCAGACTGTGAATGTCGAGGCCTGCGCACACCCGAGTTCTGACTTCAGATGGATCTTCAGTGTTGATCAATGAGAGAAAAGAATGATGGCGAGACTGACACGACTCCTACTGACAGCAGGTATTCTGATATGCCTGCCCCTCGCGAGCGAGGCGGGAGAGGTCTTCACGGGATTTCAGATCGACAATAAGAACCAGTACTTTACCTACCTTGGTGTCCGGACCCCGATCTTGCGGACCTCAGGAGGGCCCAGCTTGTTTGTTCAAGCTATGACATCGGGTCTCGGCTACAACTTTAAGACCACTGGGCAACTTCTGGATGCCAACATCCAGTCTATCGTCCCGTCGCTCGGCATCACCACAACGCTCGGTGGCTGGACGCTCTCAGCCTTGGCCGGTCCTCAGCTGCGCCGAATCGAAGAGCAGCAGCTGAACGCGAGCAACACGATCGCCTATCAGGCCGGCGTGTATGGCCAACTTGAAGCGTTCTACTGGCATGAGAAATGGAATCTCCTCGCCATAGGATCATACGCTGACCTCGATAATTTCTTCTGGAGCCGGTTACGAGGAAAGGCTCTGGTCTACAAACCCGAAAAGAGCTGTTGCGCAACGTATGTCGGCTGGGACGTAACCGGAATGGGCAATGCCGATTTCCGAGGGGTCATGACTGGGCCAGTCGGTGAAGTTCAAGTCGGTAACGTGTTTGTGCTCGTCAGGGGTGGCTACCAACACAACACAACCTTCCACAGCGGCAGCTATGGAGGATTTGAGATTTACTTCCCCTTCTAGCAGGTTCCTAGCCAATCAGGTCAACCAAGTCCATTGCGTGAAGGTGGCAGCCTGCCCGACTCTCCGTCCCTCTACATCCACGATATTCCAGACAACGGCGTTCTCGACGAGAAAGCGGCGTCCAGTGGAAGAAATGCGCACACCACGATAGGTGCCGAGATAGCCGCTGGCTCTGGCCTGCTCCAACATCCATTCCCGCTCGGCTCGATTGACCGGTTCAGCCGTAAGTCTCGACGGTGTTGTCACAAGTTGGTCCCAGGTCAGCTCCCATAGCTCCAGCGCGACTTGATTCCCGTAATTGAGGAGAGGATCCTCTTCCATCCCGTGGGATACGACGACAAAGGGAGACTGGAAGAGCGCGTGAGCTTGATAGTCCGGATCGCCCGCTCGTTCGAGCAGTTCACGCCCGGTCCAGTGCCGGAAACTGTTAAGGAGCAGTTGCGACCATTCGACGACGGCAGGATCGGTCCATATCTGAGAAGTCACGGCACACAGCTTTCCAGAAGGTTACGGCTCAGGTCGAGGCTGAGATGGGGAGAGTCTGATCTTCACTCAACCTTGACCTTGGCCTCAGCCTTCTCCGCGCTGGCGGACTTTTTCAGCATCCGACCAGGCGGTGTACCACGTCCGGTCGGTCAACGCAAGAATATGGTGAGGACTCTTGTGCAGACCATAGGAGGACTCTGTATAATGTGGCCTTCTCTCGAATGAACGCGTTCGAGAAAGGCCGATCATTGAGGAGTATCTATGGCCGCTCAAACCCTCTTCGAAAAAATCTGGGAGTCCCACGTCGTCCGCGCAGAACCTGACGGAACCACTCTGCTCTATATCGACCGTCAGTTGGTCCACGAAGTCACATCACCGCAGGCATTCGAAGGACTCAAGCTATCGGGCCGCCGGCCTCGCCGGCCTGGCGCCACACTAGCGGTGCCGGACCACAACGTTCCAACCACCGACCGGACCCTTGGCATCGCCGATCCCCTCAGTGCGAAACAAATCAAGACGCTGGAGGATAATTGCCATGACTTCGGCATTACACTCTTCGGCATGAACGACATTCGCCAAGGCGTCGTGCACGTGATCGGGCCCGAACAGGGCTTTACTCTGCCGGGGACGACCATCGTATGCGGCGATTCTCACACGTCGACACATGGAGCGTTCGGCGCATTGGCCTTCGGTATCGGCACTAGTGAAGTGGAGCATGTGCTCGCCACCCAATGCTTGGTGCAGAAACGGCCCAAAACCATGGAGATTCGCGTCGACGGGGTGTTGCCGGCGCTCTGTTCGGCAAAGGATGTGATTCTGGCCATCATTGGAAAAATCGGAACAGCCGGTGGAACTGGCTATGTCATCGAGTACACTGGCTCGGCGATCCGTGCCCTCAGCATGGAAGGGCGCATGACGCTCTGCAATATGTCGATCGAAGGCGGCGCGCGGGCCGGGATGGTGGCGCCTGACGAAACCACCATCGCCTATGTCAAGGGACGTCCGTTGGCCCCGAAGGGAGAGCTGCTGGAGCAGGCCGTACAAGCTTGGCAATATCTAAAAACCGATGCGAATGCGACGTACGATACGACCATTACGATGCGAGCCGAGGACATTGCGCCGCAAGTCAGCTGGGGCACGAGCCCTGGGATGGTGACCGGCATCGATCAACGAGTGCCGGACCCGCGTACGATCACCGACGAGAACCAGCGTCAGGCTACAGAGCGGGCGTTGGAATACATGGGCCTCACCCCGAACATGCCCATGACCGATATCGCCATCGACAAGGTCTTCATCGGATCCTGCACGAATGCGCGCATCGAAGATCTCCGCCTGGCCGCGAACTTGGCGAAGGGCAAGCATGTTGCGAAGACCGTTCACGCGATGGTCGTGCCCGGTTCCGGCCTCGTCAAGCAGCAGGCCGAACAGGAAGGGCTCGACCGACTATTCAAAGAAGCAGGATTCGAGTGGCGGGAGGCCGGCTGCAGCATGTGCCTGGCGATGAATGCCGACGTGCTTCAGCCCGGAGAGCGCTGCGCCTCGACCAGCAATCGAAACTTCGAAGGGCGCCAGGGGGCTGGCGGACGCACCCATCTCGTGTCGCCGGCGATGGC
>JANNXZ010000134.1:0-2185 GCA_031409835.1 Nitrospirota bacterium | reverse complement strand
CCTTGAAAGACCCCTCATTTTTCTAACTGGGCGGCTGTAGCAACAGGATGCACCACCACATGATCAAAGCTTGGCTGCTCGATGAGATGTTTCGGTGTGATCGAACGCGTTTAACCATTGATGGGGCTCTAGGCGAATGGGGCGCTGGCGATTCGATTGCTGCTGAAGAAGAACTTCCACCGCCACCGGCCAATGTGGCCGCGAAATCGGGGAATGGCCGGATCACCATTACCTGGGATCCCGTTCCCGATGCCATGTACTACAACCTCTATTTCCAGACTACCAAGGGCGTGATGATCAAGTTTTCCGATCTCACGCGTCCGATTGCCGGCGACGATGATTTCAAAGTTGTCATTGGGGTGAAAAAAGACAAAGGCACCTGTGTGGAAGGTGTTCAAAGTCCGTTTGTCCATGACGATCTGGCCAACGCGAGCTGCTACCACTATGTCGTGACCGTGGTTACGCAGAAGGGGGAGAGTCTTGAATCTCAAGAGGTTATGGCGATTCCCTCGCCCTATCTGTTGGTCCTGAGTATCGGACGGGAAGGGATGGACGACGGAGAGTTCAGCTCGCCCACGGGGATCACGCTCGACAAGGATGGCAATATCTACATCGCGGATACCGATAACCATACGATTCAGAAGTTCGATAATTCCGGAAAGTTTCTCGCGCGATGGGGCGGCGATCCTTCTTCGCAGGAAGGGAGCTTCTACTATCCGCGTGGATTGGCCATCGGGCCCAACGACGTGCTGTACATTGCAGACAGCGGCAATAACCGCATTCAGAAGCTCGATCTCAACGGCAATGCGATGCAGGCCTGGGGCAAGTTCGGCTTTGCGTGGCGCGGGGCCGATCTGGGCAAGTTCGATGTGCCCTGGGGGCTCGTGACGGACGCAGAAGGGAATCTCTACATCTCAGACACGAGCAACGCGCGGATTCAGAAGTTCACGTCTGACGGGCAGGCCCTGCTGAAATGGGGTCGTGACGGGAGCTTCGACGGCGCCTTTTTCTTTCCTCGCGGCGTGGCCGTCGATTTTGTCGGTAATATCTTCGTCGCCGACGAAGGCAATAATCGCATTCAGAAGTTCGATGCCCGTGGGAGCTTCCTTGCCAAATGGGGGCGAGAGGGAGCAGGCCCTGGCCAATTCAAGTCTCCCTGGGGAATTGCCTGCGATGCGCTCGGCAATGTGTATGTCGTCGATACCGGCAACCACCGCATCCAAAAGTTCGACGGCAACGGGACGTTCCTCTGTGCCTGGGGAAACCGCGGGAAGACAGAAGGACAACTCAATTTTCCTTACGGGATCGCAGTCGACAAAGAAGGCGCGGTCTATGTCGTCGACAGCGGCAATGGCCGTATTCTGAAGTATGTGCCAACGGACGAAGAGCTCAATCGCGGCAAGGATACGGCGTCAACCGATCAGGCGCCGAGCGAGACTCCGGCACCCCGCAGCGTGGCGGTCAAAGCCGGGGATACCGAAGCCTTCTTGAGTTGGATGACGGTTCCCGGCGCACAGTCCTACAACCTGTACTTCAATACGGTTCCGAAGCTGATGACTCACACGGCGACGAAAATCGAAGGGGTGACGAATCCCTATGCACATAGCGGCCTGTCCAACGATACCCCCTACCACTATGCCGTGACTGCAGTATTCGAGACCGGTGTCGAGAGCGAGTTGTCGAATGAAGTGACGGTGACGCCGGTGCTGATCGACATCACGGCGCCGCAAAATCCCTATGCCGTGATCAATCATGGCGCGTTCATGACGAATACACCGGAAATCGTCGTCACGATCTCAGCGAACGATGTGGATACCGGAGTCGCAGCCTACTTTGTCTCCGAGGTGCCGATGACTCCCACAGCGGGGACGCCGGGATGGGTGGATGTCACGCCGGCTATCAAGTTCGGTGCGACGATCCCATTTATTTTGTCGCTGGGAGACGGGCAGAAGTCGATCTACGTCTGGTTTAAGGATGTGGGAGGGAACGTCTCCACCCCTGCGAGCGCCACGGTTCTGGTCAACACGTCGGGGTATCTCTGCGTGTCCGAATGGGGCCGTACGGGCCGCGGCGCATCGTTGCTGCATGGCGGCGAGTTCATGGCCCCGATCTACGGGCTCTGCGTCGATCAGCAGGGATCGTTGTTCGTGGTCGATAACGGCAACAACCGGGTTCAGAAATTCGA
>JANNXZ010000133.1:0-5708 GCA_031409835.1 Nitrospirota bacterium | reverse complement strand
CAGGCCCAACTCGATACAGCCTGCGTAGACGAGCAGACAAAATTACCGGCGGAGCTCAGCCGCCCAGCTCCATGCGCGGTGGCCAAGACCAAGCGCTAGTGCTTTCTCTTCTGCAAGGAAGGCGGCAGGAGCAGGCATCCGGGCGAATGTCGAAACGGGGAAACCGTTGAAGTCCGCTGTCCACAAAACCTGTAGGAAACCGCGCCCGCAAACTATCGAAAATTCAGCCTGCCAAGACTAGCTGTTTGGTGTCCCTGAATCAGATGTTTCGAGTACATAATGTTTTAAATCGTTGAACTCTATTATGACGATGAGGGCAAGTCCTTGATTCATCTGTTTTACTCTTTCGTGGTCCAGCCAAAGACAGTACAGAGAGGACATCCATCATCTACGACAGATACGGGCATACATGGCAGGAATAACCACGAGGGTTAAGACAGTCGAGGTGATGAGTCCGCCGATGACCACCGTGGCAAGAGGCCGCTGGACCTCGGCCCCCATCGTCGTGGCAAATGCCATAGGAAGAAAGCCGAGGCTGGCCACGAGTGCCGTCATTAACACGGGCCTGAGTCGGTCCATGGCTCCCTGCACAACGGCCTGATCGGTGGGGAGCCCTTCTACTTCAAGTAGCCGAATGTGGCTGACCAGCACGACACCATTGAGCACCGCAATGCCGAACAGGGCAATGAAGCCGATCACCGCCGAAATGCTGAGTGGTAAGCCGCGTAGCCAGAGGGCCAGGATGCCACCAGATAATGCCAAGGGGACATTCAGAAAAATCAGTAACGCTGGACGCATGGCCCCGAATATTACCGACAAAACGCCCAGAATCAGGAGGAGCGTGATGGGCACGACGACGGCCAAGCGGCTCGTTGCTTCTTGGAGATGCTGAAACTGTCCGCCCCATGTCAATTCGTACCCTATCGGAAGCGCTACTTTGCGTGCCACCGTACGCTGAGCCTCTGCCACAAAGCTGCCGAGGTCCCTTCCGCGAATGTTAGTTTCCACGACGATACGTCGCTGTACGTGCTCTCGGCTGATCTGTGCTGGTCCCGTGTCCACCCGGATGGCCGCTACGCGGGAAAGAGGAACGAGTTCACCATGACCCGTCGGGATGAGTAGATTGCCGAGTGCGAGAGGATCACCTAATGCACTGTCGGCTAAGCGGACCACCAAGTCAAAGCGTCGGGGGCCTTGCACCACCGTGCCGACGACACGTCCCACACGTGTGGTTTGCACAAGGGTGAGTACGTCGTCTGCCGTGAGCCCATACCTGGCGATCTGTTCCCGGTCCACAATCACCCGCAGCAGTGGAAGGCCCGCGACCTGCTCAACTTTGACGTCAGCTGCCCCCCGCACTGTTTCTAGCTGACGCGCCACAGCCTCGGCCTGCTTTTTGAGCACGTCCAGATCAGGCCCAAAGATCTTGACCGCGAGATCGGAGCGCGTCCCTGCGATCAATTCGTTGAAACGCATCTCGATTGGTTGCGTAAAGCCGAGGCCGACGCCCGGAACCGCTTCGAGAATGGCGGGCTTCATCTTGGCGATTAAGTCTTCGCGAGTGCCGGCCGTCGTCCATTCGTGCTGCGGCTTGAGAATGACGAATACATCGGACAGCTCCACTCCCATCACATCGGTCGCCACCTCGGGGCTCCCAGTTCTAGTCACCACCTGCACGACTTCTGGAAATTGGCGAACCACCCGTTCGACGTCCAAGGCATTCTGGACCGACTCGCTTAGCGACACACTCGGTAATCGCCACACTTGAATCGCCATGTCCCCCTCCTCGAGTCGAGGCACAAACTCGATACCGAGCCACCCGGTGATTCCGAGACTCACGACGAACAGCCCCACGGCCGGCGTCACCACCCACGCCGGACGCGCGATCGCCCATCTGAGACAGGGCTCGTAGACACGGCGCAGCATGCCGATCACACGCCTGTCTTCCTGTCCAGGTTTCGCCCGCACAAACCAGAAGGCGAGCAGCGGGGTGACCGTCACCGCGAGGAGGAGTGATCCGGCCAGGGCCAGGATGACGGTCAGGGCCATCGGACGGAACATCTTTCCCTCGATCCCTGTCAACGCCAGGATAGGCACGTACACAAGTATGATGATGCTCACGGCCAGGGTCATCGGGCGAAGGACCTCGCGGCCGGCCGCCTGGATCTCACTCAGCCGTTCCTCCTGGCTCATGACGCCTTTCTTCGCCAGTCGTCGAAGGATGTTGTCAACCATCACGACCGAGCCATCCACGAGTAACCCGAAATCGATGGCACCGAGGCTCATGAGGTTTCCGGAAAGTCCCGCCTGCATCATCCCGCTGAACGCGATGAGCATCGACAACGGAATGGCAGACGCCACGATCACGCCTGCGCGGAGATCGCCGAGGAAGAGGAACAGCACTGCCATGACGAGGAGCCCACCCTCAAGCAGATTGTTACGGACCGTGCGCATCACCTTCGAGACAAAGATGGTCCGGTCGTAGTAGGGCTCGATTGTCACACCAGGGGGGAGGATCCCTTCAATCTCTCTCACTCGAGTTTTGACACGTTCAACAACCTGTTGTGCGTTCTCGCCCGCCAACATCTGGACCATGCCGATGACGGTTTCGCCTTCTCCCATCGCCGTCGCCGCGCCGATGCGAAGTGCCGACGCCTCCCGCACCTCCGCGAGGTCTGAGATGAATATCGGTACTCCCCCGGATCCGCGCGCTACCACAATCCTCGCGAGGTCTGCCACCTGGGTCGCCAAGGCTTCACCACGAATGAGCAATTGCTCGCGTTGATGCTCAATGTAGCCGCCGCCAGCGATGGCATTGTTCCGTTCGAGCGCCTCAAATACCTGCCGAATGGACAGTTTGTAGGACAGCAGCTTCGCGGGATCGACCACCACTTGGAACTGCTGAGGCTCTCCCCCCCATATATTGACTTCCACCACGCCCGGCACCGCCCGCAGGCGCATCCCGATCTCCCATTCGAGCAGCGTTCGGAGCGCCATGGCACTGTAGCCCTCTCCTTTTACGGTAAATTGATAGACTTCGCCCAATCCGGTCGTCAACGGTCCCATCATCGGACGACCATACTCGACGGGGATCCGTTCCATGGCGCGGGCCAGCCGTTCGGTCACCAACTGTCTCGCACGGTAGATGTCCGTCCGATCCTCGAAAATGGCGGTGACCGCCGAGAGTCCATAGCGCGAGACCGACCGGAGCTCGCGAAGGGCCGGCAATCCGCTCAGTGAGGCTTCGATCGGGAAGGTGATGAACTGTTCCACTTCAACCGGGCCCAGTGCTGGAGAACGGGTTAGGATTTGGACCTGGATCGGGGTCAGATCCGGCATGGCGTCAATCGTGAGGTGGAAGAAGGACCACAGGCCGATGACGATGATGAAGCCCGTTGCCACCAGCGTGAAGAAGCGGTAGCGCAGCGAGAGCGTAAACAGCCGTTCCATCTTACCCTCCCTCTCCGGACTCGATGTGTTCTTTGAGAAGGACGTTCTTCAGATCAAAGACACCGTCGACCACCACCTGTTCGCCCGCTGTCAGTCCTTTGCGGACTTCCACCCACCCCCCGCCCTCACGGCCGACTTCGATCGGAACGAAGGCATACCCAGTCTCTCGCTGCACGAACACGCCACGCACGTTGTCTACTGCCGTCAGCGCTGAGACGGGAACCGCCAAGGTCGATGCACTCGGGATGAGTAACTGAACGCTCACATACTCTCGTGGCTTTAGGCGCTGCTGCTGGTTCGCGACCTCGAACCGAACTCGAATCGTGCGCGTGCTCTCATCCGCGACCGGCGCAAGGTACGTGAGCGGAGCCGTGACCGGTTCACCGCCCTTCGGCAGGATCGTCCCCACATCGCCCTCTTTGAACTGTCTGGCCTGTTCGATCGACAGATTGGCAAAGACCCAGACTCGGGACGTATCGACAATCTCGAACAGCTCCTTTCCGGGAGCGACTCCCTGCCCCCGCACAATATGTTGCGCAACCACCGTTCCGGCGATTGGCGAGGTGAGGGTATAGCGATGTCCCTCCATGTGACTGCCCTGCTCTAGTTGATGTAATTCATCGACCGTCAGGCCCATGTTCAGCAGTTTCTCGCGCACATGTTGGAATCTCGCCTTCGTCTCCAGGTATCGGCCCTTGTCTTCGATGAGCTTCCGCTCGGACACAATATCCTCGGCTCGCAATTTTTCGGTTCGCCGGAATGTGTTCTCGGCCACATCGACCTGTGACTTGCTCACCAGGTACTCTTCAATCAACTGATCGAACTGCAAACTGACGATGGCCGCGAGCGGCTGACCGGACTTAACTCGATCACCGAGCTGCACGTGGACCTTCTCGACTTGCCCTTCAATCCGAGACGTAATCTGGGCGACCTGCTTCAAGTCGAGCGCGACTTCGCCTGGGGCCGTCACCACTTCTGGAACCACGTGCACAGCGACCGTGTCGATCCGTACTCGATCCCGCACCGACGGCCGTGCCTGAATGATGCTGATGCGAGGAGCGTCTGACTGTGGCTTGGTTTTCGCCGGAGATGATGCCGATTCGGTGCTGCGATCTCCGCACGCCGTGACAAAGAACAGGCACAGGGCGAGTAGGCACGCGCCGCTCTGAGTGCTCTCTCTGGTTCTCATTGATCAGGCTCCCATCTGAATCTCTTCGCAGACGATACGCTCAAACCACCCATGGTAAGCCGGACAGCTCAAGGTGGACGCCATCGCGATCTCCGGAGGTCAGAAAAGGGGAACAGCAGCGCCGCTCACCCGACATCTGACAGCAAGAGGCTGCGTTACTCGATTATCAAGACACGAAAAAATGGATTAGAGGGATTGAGAGGGAGGCGCACGCAGAGGGAGGGCAGTGGAGAGAAACATAATGTTGGGTGGAGTGTCGGGTTGTAATGCAGCCACGACAATGGCTTGGTCAGTCGTGGTACTGCCGTCTGGTGGGAATTCAGCAATTATAATCCCTGGCTTCGGTTGTGGACGATCGATCGGAACGGTCAGCAGTGAAAAATCGAGTTCAACATGATTGAGCGCATGACCGAAATGCGCACTGGTTTGAAGGTGCTGATGCGCGGCTTCAGGACAGGTCGAATCGTGGACACTTTCTGTGAACTCGCACTCAAGGTCAGCAGAGAAAACTGTATGGATCGTGCCACCATGAACATGGCTCGCATCCCCATGATGATGATCTGCTTCGGGATGGATATGGAAGAACGGGACCACGAGCATCCAGGTGGTCAACCAGGCCATGGCAAGTATACGAACTTGAGTCACGCTTGAGACACCTTTCAGTCTTCGTAACCTTCGGTGAAATTTAGACTACACCTCTTGGATGGCGGGAGCAAGTATTGAGGACTTTGTATTTTGTCGATCCAGTGTAAAAATGCGATACGGTCGTATAGCAGCGCTACTTTCCGCTCCTTCCCTCTCACTCAATCTCACTGGTTTTCAGATCGCAAGTCATTGAGACTCTGATATAAAAGGCATGAACCGCGCGTCAGTGTGGAAATTCTGAATTGTCTCCAAAGCAAATCCTGCCTTCGGCACCACAGTCATTTAGGGCAATTGATGTCCTGGAGCCTGTCCGATGATGTGAACCCGTGGACCGCGAGGGAGTGGGATTACAGGTTCTTCATTCGGCTCACTTCCTAACACCCACTCAAGCGGTCTCTGTGCATCGTTCAGTTCAGGTTCCCGC
>JANNXZ010000132.1:0-1626 GCA_031409835.1 Nitrospirota bacterium | reverse complement strand
CGACGCAGCATTGACCTTCTTCGATGCGAGATCGGCGTGCCAAATGAACTCCCGTTCGAACCATTGGCCGGTCGCTCCTTGATCTCGCAACCACACACGTATCTCATATTGACTCCCTTCCACTTGCTTCACCCGCCACTCCCCTAACCGAGCAACCTGATGACGTTCGCTCATCGAACGCACATGCTCAGTCATGGCCTGAAGTATGGTGGGATAACCCTGAGCCCGATGGGTTTGCACCAACACGAGGGCCTCAGCCGCCCGACTATCGACTATGGGGTTCAGCGACGGAGGCTTCATCCAGAGATAGTAGAGCACGCCCAGCACGAGCACTGCCACGACCGCATAGTGAATGATCTTCACGATGAGAACGAGAACTGGGGCGAACTGGCAGAGTAATAATGTTCCGGCATAGACATTCTAAAAACAGGGTTTCTATGGGACGAGGCGAACCCGCACAGGACCGCGTTGCATCTTAGGAAGAGCACCGGCGCGAAGTCAATCCGACTGTATCGAATCAGACCAACCGACCGGCACGAAGCTTGTGAGCGTGAAAGTGGTTATGCTACAAATATCAATCGATTCGAGAAACCTCTACCCTTGGCCGTAACTCATCAATGAAGTTCTTTCTCTACGGGGACCATCTCAACCCGACACAGCTGAAACGCCGCGCTCCAGAGCATCGATTTCTGATGCTGGCCACACTTCCTGAACACACGATCAAATTCTGCCGATGGTCCTCGCAATGGCGATGCGGACTCGCCAGCGTGACCCCGTCACCGGGAGAACGGGTTTGGGGTGCGGTCTTTGAAGTGACCGACGAAGACCTCAGACTGATGGACCTCTTCGAAGAGGATGTACCCCTAAGCGCATTTCGCCAAGTCCAAGTCACCGTGCTGACGGACACTGGGGAGAAAACACTCGTGACCACCTATGCCGCCACCCCGATCGGCAAGTTCAAGCCCAAAGCGCACTACCTCGATTGGGTCATGAAGGGCCTCAACCATTGGAAGTTGCCCGAAGAAGCCATCGATACATGGAAGTCGTACGCGCCGCAGTGACATGGCCTTCAGCGAACAGCAATCAGCTTTCAGCTCTGTCTTAAAGATAACTGAACGCTGATGGCTGAACGCTGATGGATTTTTATCGATCATCCAAGGAGAACCCATGCCGAAACCCAAATATCACATTGTCGTCTGCACCAACGCCCGTCCCCCAGGCCATCCAAAGCCCTCCTGTGGCAGCGCCGGATCAGCCTCCCTTCTCATGGCCTTCAACATGGGCCTCATGCAGAAGGGTGTGACACCAGGCGAAGTCCTCGTCAGCGGTTCCTCCTGCCTCGGCCCCTGTGAGCAGGGACCAACTGTTGTCGTCTATCCCGACGCGACCTGGTACTCCAAAGTGACCGAAGCAGATGTGTCAACGATCTTGGATGAGCACATCAAAGGCGGCAAACCGGCAGCCACGCTGAATCCAGACTCAGTCTGGAAGTAAAAAAAGCATTCAGGATTCAGCACTCAGCATTCAGGTTCGAACAAGAGCTACGGCTGATGGTTGAAAGCTATCCTAGCTGGTGCCATGAGTAAGACCGCCACCCATCAAGAACACAAATCCCATGCGCCCAAA
>JANNXZ010000131.1:0-2086 GCA_031409835.1 Nitrospirota bacterium | reverse complement strand
TTGCACGCTTGCCGTCGGCGTCGTTGATGATTACATGCCCGCGGGCATCGCGGGAAGCGGACGTTCCTGAACCTGAGACCTGAAGATCGGCGGCATGACGACCAGCCCCCCGTGCCTGCGGCACACGAGGCTGATCTGTTTCGACTGGCTCAGCCGTTTGACGACCGCAAGAATCTCACTCCATGCATGGTCAGGACAGGTCCAGGCCAGATCCTCAATCCTAATGGCATGTGCCCGTTGCACACATTGCATGACCTGATCGGACAACAGAGATATTTTTCCCACGACCTCACCTCCGGGTATGGTGGATTTAACTGATGTCACTGTTGTGAAAAGCAATGGCTATGCCCAGTTACCGCTTCCGCCACTCCCACGGCGGCACCGGTGTTTAAATCGGTGGCCGGTCGCTCATAATAGATACCCCCTACCGAACGAGGTATCCTGCCGCGTCGCGGGTACCCACGCTGAACCACGGGGCAACCCAGATACCGTACAGCACAGCCACGCCCACAAGGACGACCACGACCATCATCACCACTCGAACCGGCATTGAACACCCGTGATACGTCGTGCTCAACCACGAATTATGCGCACTATACGAATCAGACATCACGAACCTCCTTGTTAGTTATGGTTTGCACCAGTCGTGCCGTGGGCCCGTGCCCGTATACAACGCTGCGAAGCCCTTCTTGCCCATGAGTTGATTGATGTTGACCCCGTTTCGCGATCACCGTCGCCTCAATGCGGAAAAACTTGTCACGAAAGACCTGCTGCACACTCGCCCCCGCTAACTGACCGCGCAAGAAGTCACGCATGACCAGGGTCAGCGCCTTCTCTTTCGCACACTTGCCGGCGATTTCTGGTGCATCGATACCCGACAGCCGCATTCCGATGTCGTCCTGTTGGTGAGGAGCCCACGCCGTGGCATGACCACACCCGCATGTGAGAGGAGTCGTGTTTTTCCTTGGCCCGAGGATGCCGAGTGAGCGGTGATCCCCTGTATCGGCGAGACGCTGAGACGAAATATGGCGAGTGCGATGAGATCTGTGAGTGAGCGCACACCAGAAATGCGGCGTGAGCGGAGATGACGGTTTGGCTGGCTCTGGATCAGCATGGGAGCGCGCTCCAATTACCGACCGGCTCCGGCCAAGCCGTGGGAATTATATTTTGGACCCCGCACCGTTCCTCATTGTGGTAGAGGTCGGTACTTCAATGTCACTGATGTGAGAAGCAATCGCTATGCCCAACCTGACGAGCAGCGATATGCGCTGAGTGCTGCGCCAATCAGAAGATTGATTGGGGGAAATGGCAGCGCCATGGGGAAATCTACCCCGCAGATCCAAACCAGATGGCGCGTTTATCCTCAACGCTCTACGGCGGGTTGCTGCCAGATGGGAATGTCAATCAGGAACTCGTCAAGCAAGGCTGGTGGAGGCGTTTTCAATAACTCATTGATTCTTGATGAGGTCGAGGCATAAGCCGGGAGGGACAATCTGAAATGAACTGAACAGCTGGACTAAAGTTTTGTGGTGAAACACCCCAACGACCAGCCGGCAGCCTGTAGCATGATGCGTCAGACCACTTCCAACATAGTCTGGCCCCGGCATGCTTCAGGCTTCATGAATGTTGTAATCCCGCAGTTTGTTGTAGAGGCTTGCCCGGCTGATCTTGAGGAGCTTGGCGGTCCTGACTCGATTGCCGCCGGCCTGTTGCAACGCTTGCACAATACGCATCCGTTCAACTTGCGTCACCGCGCCGCGCGACACGGAGCGGAGGTCATGTTCCGCCGGCTTCGATCCCGCCGTGACCAGATCTGCACAGCTCAACGCAGGCCCGGTCGTCGTCACAACCGCTCGCTCGATATAATGTTGCAACTCTCGCACATTGCCGGGCCACGGAGCCTGGGTCAACGCCTGCATAACTTCCGTCGAGATGGTTCGGAGCGGCTGCCGATGACGCTTACAAGACGTCGCAACGAATTGTTCGACCAGCAGCGGAATATCCTCTCGCCGTTCCCGGAGCGGCGGCAAATAGAGCGGCAAGACCGCTAATCGATAGTAGAGATCCTGACGAAATGTTTTGGCCT
>JANNXZ010000130.1:0-20754 GCA_031409835.1 Nitrospirota bacterium | reverse complement strand
ATATTCATTTGGATACTGCCGTCCCCGGCAATGAAGAGAACCAGCGGCTGTATGAACTCACGAAAGATCGGGACCCGATCGTGTCGACCGATGTCGGGCAGCACCAGATGTGGGCGGCCCAGTACTTTAAGTTGGCGAAGCCGAATCGCTGGCTAACATCGGGAGGTCTTGG
This sequence comes from Nitrospirota bacterium, assembly GCA_031409835.1. GTDB lineage: Bacteria > Nitrospirota > Nitrospiria > Nitrospirales > Nitrospiraceae > Palsa-1315. The sequence goes on along the minus strand of JANNXZ010000130.1, from coordinate 20,582 downwards.
GACCATGGGGTTTGGATTTCCTGCCGCCATGGGAGCGCAGGCGGCGTTTCCAGGCCGCTTGGTCCTCTGCATCGCGGGCGACGGCAGTATCCAGATGAATATGCAAGAAATGGCAACGGCGGTGGTGCATAAGCTGCCGGTGAAGATTATCATTCTGAACAACCGGTTCCACGGGATGGTCAGGCAATGGCAGGATCTCTTCTACGAAGGACGGTATGCATCGAGTTATCTGGAAACCACGCCGGACTTCGTCAAGTTGGCGGAAGCGTACGGAGCGGTTGGGCTCAGGGCGAGCAAGCCATCTGAGATTGACGATGTCATCAAGGAAGCAATCGCGGTGAATAAACCCGTCATCGTCGATGTGCCGACGTATCCGTATGAAAATGTCTATCCCATGATTCCTGCCGGCGGCTGTAACCATGAGATGATTTTGGAAGATCCACCGGCCTTGAAAAACAAACAGTCTGGAGCGGGGCAAGCGGCTTCGAAAGATTCAGACACGATCCTTACGGCTTAATCGACGACGTCAGGAGTTACATGGGCATGGAACACATTATTTCAGTCACCGTCGAAAACAAGTTTGGGTCGCTATCTCGCATTGCCGGCCTGTTCAGCGGTCGTGGATTCAACATCGAAAGTCTCTCGGTGGCCCCGACGCTCGATCCGTCCATGTCGCAGATGACCATTGTGACGTCTGGAGACGAACGGATCATCGAGCAGATCGTCAAACAGCTCAATAAATTAATCGACGTGATTAAGGTCGTAGATCTGAACGAGAGCGATTTTGTTTCGCGGGAGACGGCCCTCATTAAGGTGCATACGCGGCCGGAAGATCGCGCGGAAGCGTTGCGAATCGCCGATATTTTCCGGGCCAACGTCATCGATTCCACGCCGGCGACGTACACCATTGAGGTGACGGGAGACCCACGAAAAATTGAAGCGATCATCAACTTGCTGCAGCCACTCGGAATCAAAGATCTCACACGTACCGGACGGGTTGCGGTTGCCCGCGAGTTGACTCGGTCGACGGACGTGCAGGCGAAGAAAATTGCCCGCGAATAGGCGTCACCTCGGACGCAATGCCCAATCGGTTTCTTAGCACGGCTATTACCCCAGGAGCGATCGATGAAGATTTATTATGATAAAGATGCTGACATTCAACAGATCCGGAACAAGAAAGTTGCAGTGATCGGTTATGGTAGTCAGGGCCATGCCCATGCGCTCAACATGAAAGAGAGCGGCGTGAGCGTGGTCATTGGGTTGCGCGAAGGCGCCTCATGGAAGAAGGCGGAGCAAAGCGGACTGAAAGTCATGCCGGTGGCCGATGCCGTCAAGGCGTCGGATGTCGTCATGATTCTCGCGCCTGATGAAGCTCAAGCGGCCATCTATCGGCAAGACATCGCTCCAAATCTGAAGCCGGGCTCCTCTCTTGCGTTTGGTCATGGCTTCAACATTCATTTTGGACAAATTGTGCCACCACCCACGATCAATGTGTTCATGGTTGCGCCGAAAGGACCGGGCCATCTTGTTCGATCCGAATATACAAAGGGCAGCGGGGTGCCGTGCTTGCTCGCGATCCATCAGGATCCAAGCGGAACGACCAAGCAGGTAGGCCTTGCCTATGCCAGTGCGATTGGAGGTGGGCGGGCTGGTGTGATTGAAACAAACTTTCGGGAAGAAACCGAGACGGATCTCTTTGGCGAGCAGGTCGTTCTTTGTGGAGGACTCACCTCTCTCATTCAGGCCGGGTACGAGACGCTAGTGGAAGCCGGCTACTCTCCAGAGATGGCCTATTTCGAGTGCCTGCACGAAGTAAAACTGATCGTGGATTTGATCTATCAGGGCGGTATTGCCAACATGCGGTATTCCATCAGTACGACGGCCAAGTACGGTGATATTACTCGCGGGCCACGGATTGTGACGGAGCAGACGAAGCAAGAAATGAAGAAGATCTTGGGTGAAATTCAGCAAGGCCAGTTTGCCAAAGAGTGGGTGCTGGAGAATCAAGCGAACCGTCCGGTCTACAATGCGCTGCTGGCTAAAGGCGAAGCCCATCCTATCGAAGAGGTCGGAGGCCGGCTGCGCGCGATGATGCCCTGGCTGAAGAAGGACCAATTGGTCGACAAGAACAAAAACTAAGGAGCAGTTGTCAGCTATCAGTCGTCAGCCGTCAGACTCATCAGGAGTCGGCGGACTTACGCTGACTGCTGAGGGCTGATGGCTAAAACGTGGCGGATCGTGCCGTCGGCATCCCGTTTGCCAAAGAAGGAATTCCCTTCATCGGAGCCGCTGTCGGCGCTACACTACTGGCAGGATGGCTGGGCTGGATAGTTGCGGCGGTCGGGGCGGCGTTCCTGACGCTCTTTGTCTCTTGGTTCTTTCGTAATCCATCACGGGTGGTCCCTCAAGGTTCTCGTCTTGTCGTGGCGTCCGGTGACGGGAAAGTCGTCGCCATCGAGGAAGAGTTCGAACCTCGATTCATCAAGGATCGTAGTATCAGGATCAGTATCTTCTTGAATGTATTCGATGTGCATATTAACCGGGTGCCCTGTGAAGGGGTCATCGAGGATGTGCAGTACCAACCAGGTTTGTTTTTGGTTGCCAGCAAGCCCGATGCAACGTTGAGGAACGAGCAAAACGCTCTGATGATTCGGACAGCGCAGGGTGTGAAAGTGCTTTGCGTGCAGGTGGCCGGGTTGATTGCCAGACGGATTGTTTGTTGGATCTCGCCGGGAGATCGGGCGGTACGCGGTGAACGGTTCGGTTTGATTCGATTTGGGTCACGGATGGATACGTTTCTTCCTATCGGGACGGCTGTAAGAGTTGCAGTCGGCGACCGGGTCAAAGGTGGGGAGACCATCCTAGGAGAATTACCATGAAACCCATGGGACTTCGACAATCATTCGGAAAGGGTGGGAAGCGGCGTAAAGCCGCCATGCACTTGATTCCGAATCTTTTTACGACAGGGAATCTCTTGTGTGGCGTGTTTTCGATGCTGTCCGTGTTCAATGCAGACTACATGGTTGCCGCGGTCGCCATCCTGGTGGCAATGGTCTTCGACGTACTCGATGGAAAGTCTGCGCGGTTGACGAACAGTACCAGCCATTTCGGATTTGAATACGACTCGTTGTCCGACGTGGTGTCGTTCGGAGTTGCTCCGGGCCTCTTGATTTATTCCTGGGCACTGAGCGGACAGGGCATGTTCGGTATGGCGGTGATGTTCGCGTATGTGGCGATGGGTGCGGTTCGGTTAGCCCGGTTTAATTCGACGACGTCCGTGCCGGACGGCAAGTATTTTACCGGCTTAGCTATTCCTGCAGCGGCAGGGGTTGTGGCGTCGCTTGTCATTTTCGACCACTATAGCGTCAGGATTGGAACGGAAGTGAAACCCCTCCTTGTCCTGATTATTACGCTGACCCTTTCGTTCTTGATGGTGAGCACCATCAAGTATCGGAGCTTTAAAGACATGAAGTTCCGCGGTGGCCAGCACATTACGTATCTCGTCTGGGGAATTTTGGCGCTCATGCTCATCGCCGCCTGGCCCCAAGTTATGTTATTTGTCATCTTTGCCGGGTACGCCTTGCTCGGCCCTGCAGAACGGCTCGTTGGACTTCTATCCAAGGTGGCTGGGAAACGTCCGTCGCCTAAGACCGAGCAGTCGGTGACGGAATCGAAGTTCTAATAGACTGTTGAAACACTATTTTGGCATGCAAGGACGAAGCTAGTAGACGTTTGAGTATTCTGCTAATGGCTGCGACGAGGAGTAGTAGACGATACGCACAGCAGCGAGAGAGCTGGTGAATGGTGCAAACCAGCCTGTGCGGCGCCGAACTCGCCTCTGAGCCAGAATCCGTGAACCTCGAGTAATGGATTCCGCCTCGCCCCCGTGACAGGGCGTAATGAAGGGCTGCGAGCATCGTACGTTGCTCATGGCTAAATCAGGGTGGTACCACGGAGCTTCTTCGCAAGCCTCCGTCCCTGGGCGTAGGGATGGAGGCTTTTGTTTTGTCGGTTGCTGAAAGCGGTCGCCAGCTTCGTTCTCGGCTCGAAAACATCCTCAACGTACCCCAGAGGGTACGCCTGCGGTGTTTTATTCGCCTGCGGCCTTGCTGAACAACCGCTTTGAGCAGCCTCAATGCGATAGGAAGAAGGGAGAAACCATGACACGCATGATTCGAATTTTCGATACGACCTTGCGGGATGGAGAGCAATCGCCAGGGGCCAGCATGAATGTGGAAGAGAAGATCATGGTGGCGAAGCAGCTGGCACGTCTGGGGGTCGATATCATCGAGGCAGGATTTGCCTATAGCTCTCCCGGGGATTTTGAAGCAGTACGGCGAATCGCTCAGGAAGTTGAGGGGCCGACGATTTGCAGCTTGGCGCGGGCGCGTCCGGAAGATATCGATCGAGCCTGGGAGGCATTGAAGGGGGCGCCGAAGGTCCGCATTCATACGTTTCTCTCGACCTCGGATATCCACTTGAAGCACCAGTTCAGAATGACACGCGATGAGGCGAAGAAGCGCGCGGTCGAAATGGTGCAACGGGCGAGGGGCTATGTGGAGGATGTGGAATTTTCGCCCATGGATGCCAGTCGCTCCGATCCTGCGTATCTCTATGAGGTGATCGAGGCGGTGATTGCCGCAGGAGCTGGGACAATCAATATTCCTGATACGGTCGGCTATGCGGTGCCACAAGAATTCGGTCGGCTCATTCGTGGCATTCGCGAGCAGGTGCCGAACAGTACGAAGGCCGTGATCTCCGTCCATTGCCACAACGATCTGGGCATGGCCGTGGGGAACAGTTTGGCGGCGGTGTTCGAAGGGGCAGGCCAAGTCGAATGCACGATCAACGGAATTGGCGAACGGGCAGGGAATACAGCATTAGAAGAAATTGTCATGGGGCTTCGGACCAGGAAGGACTTCTATCAAGCCGACACGAAGATTCGCACCGAAGAAATTTCGAAGACGAGCCGATTGGTCAGCAAGATCACCGGCATGGTGGTGCAACCGAACAAAGCGATCGTTGGGGCGAATGCCTTTGCCCATACGTCCGGTATTCACCAGGACGGACTGCTGAAGGACAAGACGACCTATGAAATCATGCGGCCGGAGACAATCGGTCTGGTCGAGAGCAAGATGGTGATGGGAAAGCTTTCAGGCCGGCACGCGTTTCGACAGAGGCTGGTGGAGTTGGGATATACGCTCTCGGACGAAGAGGTCAACCATGCATTCGAGCGGTTTAAAAAGTTGGCTGACCAGAAGAGGGAGATCTACGAAGAGGATCTCGAAGTCATTGTCTCAGAGGAGTTGGTCAAGATGGCTGATCAGATCACCTTGAAGTCGTTCCATGTGACCAGTGGGACGGATCAGGTGCCAACCGCCACAGTCGAACTCGAGATCGACGGGCGAACGATCTCGCAGACCGGGACAGGCGATGGGCCGGTTGATGCGGTCTATCGGACGATTGCCGCCATTACGCAGACAAAAAGCACGCTGCTCATGTATGTCGTGAAGGCGATCACCGGTGGGACTGACGCCCAGGGCGAAGTCTCGGTTCGGGTTCAAGAAGATGGACGCACCGTCTCAGGCCATGGGGCAGATACGGATATCATCATGGCCTCAGCGCGGGCCTATCTCAATGCGCTGAATAAGCTGTCGTACTTGGGTGGAAAACAGGCGCAAGGCGAGCATAGGGTGAACTTGATTTAGGGAAAGTGACCGCGATAGAGTCAGCGGCTCCGTCCTGAGACCGGAACGATCCTGTCGGCTGTGAGGTACGCTGTGGTTCATATTACCTTGGAAGATCGGCCTAAGTTTCTGGCCGGCGACCATACCCTCCTGCGAGAGCTGCTCCATCCTGGGAAACAACCGCTCGCGCTTGGGTATAGTATGGCGCATGGAACTTTGGCTCCCAGCGCTCGGTCGAAACGGCATAGGCTCACGTCGTCAGAGGTCTATTACATCATCGCCGGTCAGGGACGATTGACCGTAGACGACTCGGTCATCGAAGTGGAAGCTGGCTCCGTCGTCTATGTGCCTCCTGGAGGCACCCAGTTTCTGGAAAATAGCGGACTCACTGTCATCGAGTTTCTCTGCTTGGTCGATCCTGCTTGGCGACTAGAGGATGAGGAAGTGCTGGAATAGAGCTGGTGTGGTTGTAACTCATAAAGAGGAGAGTGGCCTGTGAAGGCGACAATTGCCGTACTAGCTGGTGATGGAGTAGGCCGGGAGATCGTTCCTGAGGCCGTGAGGGTGCTGAAGGCTGTGGCCGAGAAGTTCCAGCACACATTTGAGTTTCTGTCCGGTGATGTTGGCGGGCAGGCTATAGACAAAGTGGGCGTCCCGCTCCCTCAGGATACGTTGACCCTGGCCAAACAGAGCGATGCCGTTTTACTTGGCGCGGTAGGCGGCCCTAAGTGGGAGGGGTTGGAGTATAGCTTGCGTCCAGAACGCGCGCTGTTGGGATTGCGCGAGCAACTGGGCCTCTACGCGAACTTACGGCCGGCGAAGTTGAATCCGATGTTGGCCGATGCCTCCACGCTGAAACGTGACGTGATCGAAGGGATCGATATCCTCGTCATCCGGGAACTGACCGGCGGCATCTACTTTGGGAAACCAAAAGGGATCGAGAAGCTACCGAACGGGAGTGAGCGGGGTGTCAACACCGAAGTCTATACCACTGAAGAAATCCAACGTATTGCGAAAGTCGCGTTCGAGGCAGCGAGAAAACGCCGAAAAAAAGTGATGTCCGTCGATAAAGCGAACGTGCTCGAGTCATCCGAACTGTGGCGTCGTGTAGTCACCGACGTTCATAAGGATTATCGAGATATAGAGTTGAGTCATATCTATGTCGACAATGCGGCGATGCAGCTCGTGCGCAACCCACGGCAGTTCGATGTGATGCTTTGCAACAATATATTCGGTGATATTTTGAGCGATGAGGCTGCGATGTTGACCGGGTCCATCGGTATGCTGCCGTCGGCCAGTATTGGCGCGCAGGTCGGACTGTTCGAGCCGATTCACGGCAGCGCGCCTGATATTGCAGGGAAGAATGTGGCGAATCCCATTGCGACGATTGCCTCGGCGGCGATGATGCTGTCTTATGGATTCAAGTTGGACAAGGAAGCCGCGGTCATCGAGCAAGCGATCATGAAGACCCTGGATCTCGGCTATCGCACGAAAGATATTCATAGCCCGGGTACTCGCCTGGTCAGCACGACAGAAATGGGCGAGGCCATCCTGCGAAATCTGAGTTAAGCAAGACTCTCGATTCAGATGAAGATCGATCTCAAAACTCGATTGATCCAGACCGTTGCCGGTACCGGAGACTCAGGCTGGTCCGGTGATGGAGCTGCGGCCTGTGCGGCTTGTCTGAATGAGCCGAAGAGTCTCACCTTCGATGCAGAGGGAAACCTCTTTATCGCTGACTCTGAGAACCACGTCGTTCGAAAGATCGACTGGAAGACCAACCGTATCAGGACGATTGCTGGCCGCATTCAGGCGTTTGAAACAGGAGCGAAACCTGTTTCGCCTGCTCCGATGACTGAAGGAGTGGATCGCGATCCTTTTGCCGAAAGCGATGCGGTCAATTTGCACGCCGTGACCCAACAGACGGACCTAAGTGGGACCGTCCGTTATATTGCGACCGGTACAGCACCGGCCACACGATTCAGTGGTGATGGTGGTCCTGCGGAGCAAGCCCTGTTGAATTTTCCGACTGCGGTGGTGGTCGATCGGGCAGGACATCTCTACATTGCGGATACGCTAAACCACCGGGTGCGGCGTGTGGACGCGGTGACAGGGGTGATCACGACAGTTGCAGGCATGGGCCGGCCTCGGGACTTTGGTGACGGGGGATTGGCCACGGAGGCCGGGTTGAATGAACCGGCTGCCTTAGCATTGAGCGAGAGAGGCATCCTCTATATTGCCGATCAGAACAACAACCGCGTGAGGGCGGTGGATTTGGCCACCGGAGTGATTGCTACGGTCGCAGGAACAGGAGCAGCAGCGTATAATGGAGACGATGCGGCTGCGACAGAAACCGGTTTGGCTGGTCCCTGCGGATTGGCGCTGGCATCAGATGGCACGCTATTCATAGCCGATAGCTTCAATGGAAGGATTCGCGCTATCGATCCTGTCACCGGTTTCATACGAACTGTGGTAGGGGACGGCGGTGAGTATCGGTACCAGGGGCCGGATGAACCGTCCAGTAATAGTCTCTCCCGGCCATCGGGAATTGCGTTGGATGATGAGGGCAATCTCTACGTAACTGATTCGGACAATCATCTGGTCCGGCGATGGGATCGAATCACTGGGCGTATTGAGCGTATTGCAGGGGTGGGTGTGGCCGACTATGCGGGCGATGGGAGCGTGGCTCTCGAAGCCAGCTTGAGCTACCCCTTTGGCATCGTGCTGGATCGTGCAGGGCATGTGTTCGTGGCCGATACATTCAATCATCGTATTCGCGAGATCGCGCAGTAGGTAGGGTCGGGCTCATGGTGAAAAAACAATCTGGGTATGTCGTGGCGATCGTCGGCGCTACCGGGGCAGTCGGCACCGAAATGATCGAGATTCTCGAGGAGCGAAAGTTTCCCGTCGCACGCCTGGTGCCGCTCGCATCGACTCGGTCGGCAGGCGGTACGGTGACATTTGAAGGAAACGAGGTTCTCGTCGAAGTGTTGACGAAAGATTCGTTTGCCGGCGTGGACATCGCGCTTTTTTCTGCCGGGGCGGATCTCAGTCGAGAGTTCGCGCCGATCGCAGTGAAGGCCGGTGCGGTGGTGATCGATAATAGTGCCGCCTGGAGGATGACCCCTGAAGTGCCGCTTGTAGTGCCGGAGGTGAACGCGCACGACATTCAACGACACAAAGGTATCATCGCCAATCCGAATTGTTCTACGATTCAAATGGTCGTGGCGTTGAAACCCTTGCATGATGAGGCCAGGATCAAGCGGATTGTCGTCACGACCTTTCAATCGGTCTCTGGCACGGGGAAAGATGCCATGGATGAGCTGATGACGGAATGTCAAGATCTGCTGAGCTTCAAGTCGGCAAGTCCCAAGGTCTACCCCTATCAGATTGCCTTTAATTGTCTGCCGCAGATCGACGATTTTCTGCCGTCAGGGTATACGAAGGAAGAGATGAAGATGGTTCATGAGACGAGAAAGATCATGGGCGACCAGTCGATTCATGTGACGGCGACAACCGTGCGGGTTCCGGTATATGTCGGACATTCGGAAGCCGTCAATATTGAGACGGAGCGAAAGCTATCGGCCAACGATGCCCGAGCCATTCTCTCCACCGCGCCCGGCGTGCTGCTCTATGACGATCCGGCGCACAACATTTATCCCATGCCGTTGGAAGTGGCCGGGAAGGATGAGGTCTATGTCGGACGTGTTCGCGAAGATGAATCGATTGCCAACGGTCTCAATCTGTGGGTGGTAGCGGATAATTTACGCAAAGGGGCCGCGCTCAATGCGGTACAGATTGCAGAACATTTAGTTCAAGGCTGATGGCTGAGTGGGGACATCTAGGCAAGGTCTTCATCGGAGTTGGGCTATGCGTGGTGTTGGTCGGTTTGTTGTTGCTGATCGCTGACCGCGTTCCAGGAGTCGGGAATCTCCTGGGATGGGTTGGCAAGCTTCCCGGCGACATCTCCATTCGACGAGATAACTTCAGCTTCTCATTTCCGCTCGCAACCAGCCTACTCCTGAGTGTCATCTTAAGTCTGGTATTCTACTTGATAACATGGATTGTTCGCCGGTGAAGCAATTGAGAGGCGGATTGTGCCGAGCCATCGCGGCGGGAGCATGCGTTCTTGTTCTGTCTTCGGGGGTCGAGGCGGCGCAGTCGATCAGAGTTTTGCTATCGGCCGACGTGCTAGAGCTCGATATGCGTGCAGACAGTCCGTTGTTGGTGACGGATGCAAAAGGCCATAGACAGACTCTGCGTGGGCCGGTCCAGGCTGCAGCAGCAGAAACGGGGTTTTTGTTGAACGGTGTCCGCATCCAGACAGATCAGCTGACGCTGCAGGGTGGAGAGCAAGGCCTCACACTGACCTTTCCACGGCTTTCTCGGAAACCCAACGGGGCGGCAGTATCATCGGGTGACTCCGGCACAGAGATCTCGGTGAGCGGTGTTGTCCATCTCGTACGAAGAGGTAAGGGGTTTCTAGTCATTAATCGGGTGGATGTCGAAGAATACGTCAAAGGGGTGGTTCCCGCCGAGGTCAGTTCAACCTGGCATCCGGAGATGTTGAAAGCACAGGCGGTCGCGGCGAGGACCTATGCACTCTATCAGCAGAGGCTGAGCGCGACGCGAGAATACGACGTCGCGGCTACGGTGCAAGACCAGGTCTATCGCGGGAAGCAGGGAGTTGATGCCGGAATTCTACGTGCGGTCGAAGACACGCGCGGGCTGGTCGTGACCTACCAGGATGCGCCGATCTACGCAGCGTTCTCGTCGACGGCCGCCGGACTGACGGAAGATGCCATGAATGTGTGGTCGAAAGAGTATCCCTATCTCAAGGGCGTGGAATGCCCCTTCGACATTATGTCGCCCTACTATCAATGGAGGTCTTCCTTCAAACTCGATACCCTCGAGCAGAGTTTGCGGCTGCAAGGGTTTTCCGTTGGCACCATCGCGACGATGACGCCTTTGTCGTTCAGCCGTGGGGGGCGAGTCGCGAAGCTTCGGATTCTCCACTCTGGTGGAGAATTGGTTCTTCGCGGAGAGGAGTTACGGAAAGCCGTCGGCTACACCATCATCCCCAGCACACAGTTTGCCATCGAATCGATTGGCCGCGACGTGGTGCTTTCCGGCTTCGGCGCGGGTCACGCCGTTGGTATGTGTCAATGGGGTGCGAAGGAACTGGCTGAATTGGGCTATCAATTCTCTACGATTCTTCAGTATTATTATCCAGGGACAGAATTGCAGAATATGACACTCACTAAAGCTCCGATCCCGCCGTCCTCCTGATGCAGCTCTCAGAGTTCGACTTCCCGTTCGACCCCTCGCTGATTGCCACTCACCCAACCCTCCCGCGCGATCAGGCCAGGCTGCTCGTTCTGCAGCGTGTTGACCGCTCGCTCGCCCATCGCCGCGTCGACGAGCTGTCCGATCTTCTTCAGCCTGGCGATCTCCTCGTGGTCAACGACACAAAGGTATTGGCCGCGCGCGTGGCTGGATTCAAGCGCCCTTCCGGCGCGGAAGTCGAGATCCTCTTTGTGAAGGATCTCGGCGATGCAATCTGGGAAGTGTTGATCAAGGGAACGTTTCGTCCTGGACAGCGTATTGAGATGGGTCCAGAGGCTGTTGCTGTGGTGGTTGAGCGTGGCGCGACCAGAACGACGGTTCGGGTCGAGAGCCCGATTCCGTTGTCTGAATGGTTGCGGCAACATGGTCGAATGCCACTTCCACCCTACATGAAACGGGCACCGACCGACCAGGATCGCGAATGGTACCAGACCCTGTTCGCGCAGCACGAGGGTGCAATTGCGGCACCGACTGCCGGACTCCATTTCACACCGAAGCTATTGGCACGGCTGCAACAGCGAGGGATCGGTCTTACGACTGTCACGCTCCACGTTGGCGTTGGAACCTTCAAGCCGGTGACGGTCGATCAGATCGAAGACCATCGGATGGGTGCAGAATGGATCGAGGTCGGAGCGGAGGCGGTGCGTGCCATCGAGCAGTCGCGAGCGACAGGGAAACGAATTGTCGCTGTCGGGACCACCGTCGTACGCACACTCGAAACCGCAGCTCGCACGGACGGCCAGATCCGGCCCTATCGTGGAGAGACGGATATGTTTATGACGCCAGGGTTTTCGTTCAAGGTGGTCGATGCCCTTCTCACGAATTTTCACTTGCCACGTACCACGTTGCTGATGCTGGTCTCCGCATTGGCCGGGACCGAATGTCTTCGACAGGCCTATGCAGAAGCGGTTCGCGAACGGTACCGTTTCTATAGTTATGGCGATGCGATGTTGATTCTCTGACAGAGGCAGAAAGTCGTCACGTCATCAAGTCTGAAAGTCACGGACGAAGATCGCCTGAGACTTGATGACTTTTGGACATGGTGACTTTTGACGAGATGAGGGTGCTAGAGCAACTCGCGGTTGATCTTGATGGGGATGGTTGTTTTGAGCGATTCAGTGTAGGCCGTCAGTGCGCGTTGTTGTTTTTGGAAAAGGACGTCCTGCACGGCTCGGTCTTTTCCCGCTGCGGCCTTTGCCGGGTCTGATTCTGTTTGCCGTAGCGTGAGGGCTTGCGCCTCGGCAAGCTCGGCAGGGGTGAGGGCCACGGCGTCGCGGATGATCATCCGGGCTTTATTACTCAGTACTTCTTTCGCTTCCATCGCTTCGAATATCGCGGGTGTCAGATGATTCGCTGCCAAGAGTCGTTGGTAGATCTCCGGGTCGAATGTGCCGTTCTTTTGAAAATCTGGGATCTGCATGATGACGTCACGCAGATCGGCGTCAGCCACGGTGAGGCCCATGTTTTTCGCCGCGATGAGCCAGGTCCGATTATCGACGAGTTGATCGACCACCAACTGCTTGATCGTTTCGTCTTTAAATTCTCCGGGAACTTTGTCCTTATAGAATCGATAGGTGTTCTCATAGGCGCGCCTGAACTCATCGAGGGATACGGTGAGTTCTCCGACTGAGGCGACGACGGTGCCGGTCTGTTCGCCGAAGCCCCACCAGCCCATGGTGATGACGAAGGCGAGAGCGATGATTCCCATGATGGACTTGAGGAGCCATGGATAACTATGCGACGATTCACGAATCAACTTGAGCATGACAACCTTTCGAAAAGTTCGTGTGGACGAATTCTACTCAGGGATCTGTCCAAAGGCAAGAGACGACTTTTTCTTCAAACTACGATATCGTGATTGAGTAGAGTTGTCAGTTCGTGAAGACGAGGAATATCACTCACAGGGCCCGATCTGTCGAGGAATGGTCTTTGTTTGTGCTAGGTAGTTGGATTTGTTATACTTTGCCACTAATTGTAAGGAGATCCCTTGGCGGAGGAGGTCAGCGGGGTTCATTCAATCGGTGCTGGGATTTATCCCAAGGCGCAGGTTCTGAACCGTGGTATCGCTAAGTTGATCGATCTGCTCATCGTCGCGGCAGCTGCTCAAATGTTCATGCCGGTAGGTTTTCTTGGCGGATTGGCGTATATACTGATCGCTGATGGATTTGCCGGTGGGCGCAGCATCGGTAAGCGGTTGATCGGCCTTCAGACGGTGCATCCAGATCGGCGCGAGGCAGCAGGGTTTCGGGAATCTATTATCCGTAATCTGCCCCTTGCAGTAGCTCAGGCAGCCTTCGCCGTCCCGTATGTGGGATGGCTTGTGTCGGTAGCAATCATTGCGTTTGAAGCGGTACTGATTATCGGGAACGAACAGGGGCGGCGTCTTGGTGACGAAGTGGCTGGCACCCAGGTGTTGGATATTGGTCGCCTGGCGTCGCCTGACTGAGCGCGCTGTCGGAGTGTGAGGGGAAGGGAGAGCAATCGTGGGCCTTGGGAGTGATATCTTCGGATGGTTTTCAAACGACCTGGCCATTGACCTAGGGACGGCGTCGACCCTCGTGTATGTACACGGGAAAGGGATCGTGCTCAACGAACCCTCGGTTGTGGCGGTTGAGAAAAAGACCGAACGAGTGCTCGCAGTCGGCACGGAAGCGAAGAGAATGTTGGGCCGCACACCGGGCAACATCATCGCGGTGCGGCCTATGAAAGAAGGCGTGATCGCCGACTTCGAAATGGCAGAGCAGATGCTCAAACACTTTATCCGGAAAGCGCACAACCGCAGCGCGTTCGTGCGTCCGCGCATCATCATTGGTGTGCCGTCGCGCATTACGCAAGTGGAGCAGCGGGCAGTCAGAGACTCGGCCGAATTGGCCGGCGCCCGAGAAGTGTATTTGATCGAAGAACCGGTGGCCGCAGCCATTGGCGCCGGTCTGCCGATTACCGAACCCTCAGGCAACATGGTGGTCGATATCGGTGGCGGCACGACCGATATTGCCGTCATTTCGCTCGGCGGAATCGTCTATAGCGAGTCCGTCAAGGTCGCGGGCGATCGCATGGACGATGCGATTATGAATTATATTAAGAAGAAGTATAACCTCCTCATCGGTGAACATATGGCGGAACGAATCAAGTTCGAAATCGGGTCCGCCTACCCCTTCGAGGAACGCAAGACGATGATGATCAAGGGGCGTGACTTGATTTCAGGCATTCCCCGCACGTTGGTGATAGATGACGCAGAAGTCCGTGAGGCGTTGCAGGAACCGATCGGCACAATCGTCAACGCGATTAAAGTGGCACTGGAGAATACCCCGCCTGAGTTGGCGGGCGACATTATCGATCGTGGCGTCGTACTCACGGGCGGGGGCTCTTTGTTGAAGGGCATGGATACGCGCTTTCGTGAGGAGACGAATCTGCCGATCATCACCGTGGACGATCCTCTGACTTCCATCGTGTTAGGGGTCGGGAAAATCCTCGATGAATTGGATCTGCTCGCCAAGGTGTCGGTGATGTCTCAGGCCAATACCTACCGATAAGGTTCCATCCCGAACTCCCTTTATGTGGATGGCTCACTCTAGTTCTTCCCATGGCGCCAGACGTATTGCGTTTGCCTGCTTTGCCCTCCTGCTGGTGGCTCTCTTTCTATTTCCCAGTCAAATTCAAGGACTCTTACAGTATGTAGGCGGACCGGTCGGATACGTGGTGCGTATTCCGCTCGAAGCCATTGCGTCCATCGATGCCGGCGTTGCCGATCGCTGGGAACGATATGTGGCGTTGCAAGGGGTAGAGGAAGAGAATCAACAACTGCGGAAAGAAATGGAATGGCTGCGCGGGCAACATAGCCAGTTGCGCGAATCAGCTGCCGCAACAGAACGATTATCGGCCTTGCTGAGTTTTAAGGAGCAGGCGCTTCCTACGATGATAGCTGCGCAAGTCATCGGTCGGGATGCCACAAATCGGTATCGTGCCATTATTCTCAATAAGGGTGAGAGTGATGGGATCAAGCCGGACATGGGAGTGGTCACGCCTGCCGGTGTCGTTGGGCGTGTCGTGAAAACGACAGAGGCGTCCTCGGTGGTGCTCTTGGTGACTGATCCAAATAACGCCATCGCGGGTCTCATTCAGCGGACGAGAGATGAAGGGATTGTGCAGGGGACTCAACGAGGGTTGGCCCAGATGAAGTATATTCCGTTGTTGTCGACGCTCCGAGACGGTGATCGGGTCGTGACCTCTGGCCTTATCGGAGATTTCCCCCGAGGGCTCGTGATCGGTACGATCACGAGCATCGACAAACAGGAGGGCGCCCTCTTCCAGTCTGCTGAACTCACTCCGGAGGTCGATGTCGGTCGCCTGGAGGAAGTGTTGGTGATTCAGACGTCGTATGGACAGTCTACGAAAGCTGGGGTGGGGGCGGATCCGATCGAGAAGTCAGCACCATGAAATTCCTCCTCTATCTCATTCTCGTGCTGCTGCTCGTCCCCGTACAGACGACGCTGCTGCCGCATCTGAGCGTATGGAATATCAAGCCAGATTTGGGGCTTGTGGCCGCCGCACTCGTCGGGCTTTTTGCCGCTGAACTGGAAGGCCTTCTCGTGGGGCTTGCAATTGGATGGGTTTTGAGTCTGTTCTCAGCCGGTGAACTGTGGCTGAGTCTTCTCACGAACGGGGGTGTTGGCCTCTTGGCAGGATTCCTGGGGCGGCAAGTGTCGCAGGTGACCGCGATTTCACTGGGTGCAGGGGTGCTGCTGGTATCGTTGGCGAGCGGGCTGCTTGCCGCGATGAGTTTCAAGGGTTTCGATATGGCTCAGATGTGGTGGATGGTTCAGTCCATTGTTTTTCCGCAAGCATGTTTCGACGGGGTGATGGGGGCGGGGTTCTATTGGCTCCTCTCCCGACGATTTGATCTCAACCGCCTGAGGACTGAGTGACAGGTCTGTAATGGGCGTGGTGGAATATCGATTGTGACGCATGACAACAGCTGGTTTGCACGATTCTGAACTTGGGGAACTCCAACGCCGACTGATCATCCTCCGTGTCGGCTTGTTGCTCGTCGTGGCATTACTAGGGCTGCAGCTCTGGAACTTGCAGATTCGTGAGGGGCCCTACTACCGCGATCTTTCGGAGAACAACCGGACACGTTCTGTCATCATGGAGCCGGCGCGAGGGCTCATCTACGATCGTAACGGGGTGTTGTTGGCGAACAATGTCCCTAGCTTCACACTCTATGTTTCCCTAGAAGACGTGAAAGATCGTGATCGGCTCATCGATCAACTCAGCAGCCTTCTGGGGCTCGATGAAGCGCTCGTGAGGAAGAAACTCACGGCTCGTGGCAGTAAGCAATTGCCGCGAAAGGTGAAAGATCGTTTAACTCTTCGAGAAGCGACGTTGATCGAGTCGCACCGTCTGGACTTGCCCGGGGTGATGGTGCAGGTCGAATCGCAACGGAACTATCCGAGCGGAATGACGGCCTCGCATATATTGGGTTATGTCGGGGAGGTGTCGCCTGAGCAATTGGAGAAGCCTGAATTTGCCGACCTGCACCAGGGCAGCATTGTCGGGCAATATGGCGTGGAGAAGTTTTTCGACCGTCTCATGCGTGGTCAGGCCGGAGAGAAAAGCATAGAAGTCGATGCGGTGGGGCATGAAAAGCGAACCGTGGTTGTGGAACAGGCCCATGCAGGGGATAATTTATACCTTACGATTGATGCCCGGCTACAAAAAGTAGCCGAAAATCTGTTAGGGGAGGAAACCGGCGCGATTGTGGCGCTTGATCCGAGGACAGGCGACGTGCTGGCTATGGCCAGCCGCCCTGGCTTCGATCCGAATATCCTCTCGCGCGAACTGACACCGAAACAATGGGCCGAGATCGTGCAAGACGAGGGGCGCCCCTTGAACAATCGAGCCTCGCAAGGGCAATACCCGCCTGGTTCGGTTTTCAAAGTGATGATGGCTGCAGCAGCGTTGGAAACGAAGACCGTCACGCCGTCGACTTCGATCTACTGCAATGGCGGGTATCAGTTCGGTCGCCGCGTGTATCATGACTGGAAAGCCGGTGGGCATGGCTCGGTGGATCTCCGGCGTGCGCTCGTACACTCGTGCGATGTCTATTTCTATACCGTTGGGCAGCGGATGGGGATCGAGACGATGGCTTCCTTTGCCCATCAGTTTGGATTGGGAGAGGAAACGGGGATTGAGTTGCCATCTGAACGGGTTGGGATCGTGCCTTCCGAGGCCTGGAAAAAAAAGGCGAAGAATGAGGCGTGGTTGCCTGGTGAAACGATTTCGGCCGCAATTGGACAAGGCTATGTGAGTGTGACTCCGTTGCAGATGGCAACCTTGATCGGCACGGTCGCAAACGATGGGGTGATGTTTCGTCCACGATTGGTTCAGGCTGTGATGGATCGAGCGACAGGAGAACTGCAGCAGCGGCCTGTGGTTCCCAAGCGTACCTTGAATCTGAGACCTGGGATTTTACCGGTGATAAAAGATGCGCTGGCGGGGGTGGTCAAGGAAGGAACGGCTACGAAAGCGCAGTCGGCACTGGTGACGATCGCCGGGAAAACTGGCACGGCCCAGATGACGGCATTGCGCGCCGGTCCGGAGAAAGATGTTCCGAAGAAGTTCCGCGATCATGCCTGGTTTGTCGCGTTTGCTCCAGTTGATGCGCCCACCATCGCCGTTGCGGTGTTGGGTGAACATATGGGCCACGGGGGTTCAGCCTCGGCGCCCCTTGCCAAAGAGCTGATCGAGACCTATGTGAAATTGAACCTCTCCGCTCCTTCCAGTGTGAAGGACGGTGCTGTCGCACGGATAGGGGACGCAGGAGAGCAGGGAGCAAGATGATCGACCGGGTGTTCATGAGCCGGGGCTTCGACAATTTCGATTTCCGTTTTATCGGGCTGATCTTTTCCATCCTGGGGATTGGCGTCTTGTCGATTTATAGCGTGACGCATGACCAAGGGGTTGCCTACCCGTTTTATGCCAAACAGATCGTGTGGATTCTGCTAGGTACGGTCGCATTTCTTGTCATGTGGCTCTCGGACTATCATCGAATCGCACGGTTAGCGTATCCTGCCTATGTCATTATCTTAATCTTACTCGCCGTCGTGCTCTTTGAGGGCAGGACCAGCCGAGGGGCGCAACGATGGATTCCGATGGGGCCATTTGCATTCCAGCCGTCGGAATTCGCAAAGCTGGTCCTCATTTTGACCTTGGCGCACTACTATTCGCAGGCGCCGCGGATAGGCTGGCTCCAACGAGTGGTGCTTCCGGGGCTGTTGGTGCTGCCGGGGTTGCTCCTGATCTTGAAACAGCCGGATCTCGGGAGCGGGTTGAGCTTCTTGGCAGTCTATGCGGCGATGTTGCTGATGGTGGGCATGCGGTCGAAGGCGATAGGTGTCATCCTCCTGTTTTCGTTGATGCTATTTCCCTTCGCCTGGGAGATGATGTGGGGGTCATTGCATGATTATCAGCGGCAGCGCATTATGACGTTTGTCGATCCAGTCTACGATACGGGAGGCAAGGGATATCATGCGCTCCAATCTCGGATTGCTATCGGAGCGGGGGAGTTGACGGGGAAGGGGCTCTACGGAGGGACGCAAAGCCAATTGAAGTTTTTGCCTGAGGGGCATACCGACTTTGTCTTTTCGGTATTTGCAGAGGAATGGGGATTTCTCGGAGTGCTGGTTCTCTTGCTGTTGTTTGTGGGGTTGATCTGGCTGTCGTTAGAAATTGTGGCACGTGCGAAGGATCAGCTCGGAGCGCTACTGGCAGTCGGCATCCTCTGCATGTTGTCTTTTTGCGTTGTGATCAATATCGGCATGACGGCGGGTATGTTCCCCATCGTGGGAATTCCCCTCCCGCTCATGAGTTATGGCGGGAGTGCAACGATTATGACGATGGCGTCGTTGGGTCTACTGTTGAATGTCAAACGCCGTCGATCGAGCTTCTTTTAGTGAGAGGATGATTGCACGGTCTCGAATGAATCGGGATCGAGGCAAGAGGTTAAAATTAGGGTGTGAACCGTCTGATCGACGAGTTGTCGAGTGGAGGCCGAAACCTGGGGATTTCCCGCGTTCGTCCTGCACGTCGGTGCGATGGTTCTACTGAATGGAAGGAGTGGGTATGGGAGTAGAAATTGCGATTACAGTCGCACGCGAGGAAACTCGCGTCGCAGTGTTGGACGGCGGAGTCGTCACGGATCTCTTTGGGGATCGTGCGAAGCACAAGGACTTTGTCGGGAACATTTATAAAGGAAAAGTAGCAAAAGTGTTGCCTGGCATGCAGGCGGCATTTGTGGATATTGGCCTCGCGAAGGCGGCCTTCATGCATGTGTCTGATTTGTCATTGGATTCCGAGCCAGGCGACACGCTTGTCGATGCGGATGAGGACGACAAGGATGCCGACAAGGATGGGGATATGCTGGGCCCCCGGCGGCAAAGCTCCAAGCCGATCGAGCAGTTGCTGAGTGAGGGGCAGGAGCTGATGGTGCAGATTTCCAAAGGACCCATCGGCACGAAAGGCTCGCGGGTCACGACCTATGTGTCGCTTCCTGGCCGGTATCTCGTGTTCATGCCCAATGTGGAACATATCGGTGTGTCCCGCCGCATTGCCCGAGACGAGGAACGGGCTCGACTCAAGGACATTATGAAGCGGGTGCGTCAACCGGGCTGCGGGTACATTGTCCGTACGGTGAGCGAAGGGGTCAAAGAGGACGAGCTGCGATCCGACGTCGACTTTTTGCATGTGCTCTGGCAGGACATTTTGGCGAAGCGCGAACAGAAGGGGGCGCCGGCATTGCTCCACGCCGATCTGAGCCTGAGCTTTCGTGTTGTGCGCGATCTCTTCGGAAAAAAAGTCGACCGGTTATGGATCGACTCGCGTGAGGAATATCAAGCGGTACGGGATTTCGTGCAGCGATTTTCTCCGGAGCAAACGTCACGCATTCATTTGTACGATAAAGATGAAAGTCTCTTCGATCATCTGGGGGTGGAGCAGGAGATGGCGCGGGCTCTCAGTCGCAAAGTCTGGCTCAAGTCCGGTGGGCATCTCGTCATCGATCATACGGAAGCGATGACCGTCATTGACGTCAACACCGGACGGTTCGTGGGAAAGCGCGATCAGGAGGAGACTATTCTCCGGAACAATCTGGAGGCGGCAAAAGAGGTGGCGTATCAGATGAAGCTGCGCGGGATCGGCGGCATCATCATCGTTGACTTTATCGACATGGAGCGAGAGAAGAATCGTGACAAGGTGTATCACGCGTTACTCGACGCGATGTCAACCGACAAGGCCCGCACCAGAGTGTCCAGAATCTCTGACTTAGGGCTGATCGAGATTTCTCGTGAGCGGGTAAGGGAGGATCTCCTCCGTTCACTGTCCGAGCCCTGTCACTATTGCGAAGGGCGGGGCTATACGAAATCTCCAACCACAGTAGTCTATGAGATATTCCGCGATGTCCGCCGGATCGGCAGCAGTCCTGAGATGCAGCAAATCGTCATCGGTGCCCACCCCTCGGTCGTCGGGCTGCTGCAAGATGAAGAGCGCCAAGGT
>JANNXZ010000129.1:0-1816 GCA_031409835.1 Nitrospirota bacterium | reverse complement strand
CCGGCAACCTGATCCTGACCGTGAACGATCCTTTCCCTTTCGAAGACGACCGTTTCCTCTGGATCGGGAACCCCTATCAACCAAACATGGATATGTCAGGAGAATACACCGGCCAATACGAGATCAGCTTTGAAAGGTTTCGCTCAAAGATCAAGTGGAACCAGACGATGTACCGGATCACTTGCACCGGGAAGGGCTGTCCGCCTGACAACCAAGGTGCAGATGGCCCGCTAGAGAAGGACGATCGCACAGTGATTCACGCCGTTCTCACGGCATCCTCCGGAGAGTTCAAATCGTTGCGCACAGGACATAAAGCTGTCGATAATACCGGGACAACATGGCGGTCAAACATTATTTTTGCCGGCGCCAAGCAATGCCTGGTGAGAGACAAAGACGCTTCTGATGGGGCGAGGTGGAGTTGCACATTCAAATTTTCCGACAGGTCTGAAGCCGACGAAGCGGTGAAGGATGTTGTGAAACGGTTGCGCAGCAGCTTGCCGGATGGTTGGACCGGAACAGATCTTGACGAGGACTCCGACGCAGAGTTGTACACGAGGACAGAAAAGTTTTCTGCCACTAAACCAGGAATGAATTCGGCGATCAGGCTGTACTTCATTGACATGAAGATGAGTGGACGGGTCACCATGTATCTTTCCGTGGTGAAGAAGTAGCACTCCAGATAAACCGATTGCAGTGCCGGCACTTCGTCGGTTCCGATGGCTCGCAGATCCATATCCTGTGCTTCAGCTCTGAGTAGTGGTTCCCGCCACAGAGCAGCATTTCCCACATGACCCTTGCGCCCTCCTTCGCCTTCCTTCTACAATACGCCTCCTTGCGAGGTCCTATGCTCTTCAAGATTCGCCCGCTTCCATCGCTAACGATCCAATTGTCCATCGCCCTTGTGTTCTCGTTCGTGTGTCTCGCCGTGCCTGCATGGGCCGACTTTCAGGCTGGCATGGATGCCAATAGCCGTGGAGACTATGCCACAGCCTTGCGTGAATGGCGCCTGCTCTCTGAGCAGGGAGATGCCCTTGCCCAGTACAACCTTGGGGTGCTGTATCGCAAAGGCCGAGGCGTGCCGCAGGACGATGTCCAAGCTCGGCAGTGGTATGCAAAAGCGGCGGCACAGGGACATGCCAAGGCGCAGTTCAGCCTGGGGACGTTGTATTTTAACGGAAAGGGAGTCCCGAAAGACTATCAGCAGGCTCTGCGATGGTTCCGTCTGGCCGCAGACCAAGGAGAGGCTCTCGCTCAAACGAAAATCGCTATCATGTACGATGAGGGTCAAGGGGTGCCGCAGAATATTGTCCAAGCGTATAAGTGGTACAGTCTGGCGGCAACGAACGGAGATAAGCCAGCAAACGAACTCCGTAATACGATCGCCAACCAGATGACCCCTGCTCAGATCGCCGAGGCGCAAAAGCTGGTGCAGGAGTGGAAGCCAAAAGACAAATGAGCGCCGACCACCCCAAACGCGAAACCATGAGCTTCTGTACGGGTGGGACTCCTACGACCTCATTACCGATTTTCGCCACAAGAATCACTGTGCCGTATTCCTGAAACTGCCCCCATGAACCATGCGTCTTCGCGAGTCCAACTTCCGCCCCTTCCAATCCGCCCGCAAGTAGGCTAAATTCAAGCCACGCCCCCGTAGCTCAGTTGGATAGAGCAGCGGTTTCCTAAACCGTTTGTCGTACGTTCAATTCGTATCGGGGGCACCAAACAGAAATCGCTCGTGTAGTCAGTCCCTTCACTGTGCTCACAGTGCCCATCTTCTCTCATCGATACGGAGTTCAAATTCGCTTGCCCGCCACGC
>JANNXZ010000128.1:0-4484 GCA_031409835.1 Nitrospirota bacterium | reverse complement strand
AGGTTGCTCTGGCTTGATGAATTTCGGAGGATCGGTTTCTTTCCCAAGATGCACCAGCTCGAATAAGACCTTCTCGCTGCCCAGCGTGCTTGCCAGCGCTGCGGCAAGATCGATGGCCGGTTGCGGGTGCGGTTTATGGGCGATTGGGATCAACACCCGGGTCAGGTTCGTGCGGCCTGTCTCAGCCGAGACAAACCCCTCGACGCCGGCTGGGACAAAGAGCGTTCTGGCATGAGAGCCGCGAGATAAGGGCTCGGCAACTGCGTGGTATGTGAGCCGGGCAAGGCCTTCACGCTGGTGCGTAGACAGCACTAACAGCTCTGTTGGGTGCGCTGTCAGCTGTTGAAGAATGGCGCCCGTGGCATCGTCTGCGACTGCGCGGATACGGCTGACCTGGACGCCTAATTTTCTGACATCTTCCTTCGCGCTGCCTTCCGGCAATATTCCCCAACGAGCCAGGAGTGGCCGGATGCGAGGGAAATCCTCGAAGTCTTTGCGCTTGACCGTCGGATCGACGTGCATCATCGTCAGCTCCCCCTGCACGAGGCAGGCGAGCTTCACGGCATGGGCGAACGCCGCTGAGTCCGCGGCAGAGAAATCAGTGGGATGAAAAATCCGGCGAAATGGGAGCATCGGTGCGTCGACCCTCCGTCAGTTCCTAGGAGCCTGTCCGACAATGACCTTTCTACTGCGTCGAACGATCCGCGTCCATCTGCGTCGTTCTCGGCCTGAAAAAATCCTCAACGTATTCCAGCGAATACGCCTCCTGTTTTTCCAGGCCTGAGGCCTCGCATCTGGCCGCACCTCCTTCGCCTCGTCACGAACGGCAATGTCAGACAGACTCCTAACGCGCTAGCATCCGCAACTGTTGGAGCCGTGTCTCATGATCGGACGTCAGGAGCATCTCGAACGCCCCTTGCGCCTTCGCCTGAAAGGCCGACTGCTGGTCGCTGGGGACTCCCAAGAGGGTGCCGAGCGATGTGAGATATTCCCCCTGCCCTCGCGCTAGGTCCTGTTCCATATTCGTCTGGTTCAAGGAAGTGAAGGCGATGAGTTTGTGTTCTGGACGCAAGAGTCCGTCTTCATTCCACCAGGCGTGGCCCGAGGTTGTGCCGGTGACGTTCGATGTCGTGTCGGTGAATTGCTTGACCGTGCCCTTGAGGGTGCAGCCTGAGGCCAACAACAGGAGCGCGGTCATGCAGATGAGGGTTGAGAACCGAGCGGGGATCTGTCGCATGGTCGTCCTCCTTGCTATCCAGTGGGGTGCCGTACATGTCGTCGTCTCGACTATAGCAGGTGTGCGGAGATTCCACTATCCCACTGAGCGGTACGGTAGTGCGCGTCGTCTGTTGAGATGGGTGGACGGGTGGCCTGGTTGGTCCCTTGTGCTCACGGAACGCCCACGGTAAAGCTGTGGTCGTTCGACGTGCGCAGTGAGGAATCAAGCCAGGCCACCCTTGATAGAGCAGTAATGAGCGGTCTTGGAAGGGGCATGAGAGGGCAGACTAGTTAATCTCCTGTGCTCGCGCAACGCGCGGCCTGAGAAGGCCCTCGTTGGACGCGCGCAGTGGGAGTCCATGTAGCTCCCCTTGTTTAGAGCAGTAACGATCAAGCTTGGAGGGATGATCGGTTCGTGTGACCCTCAGAGAGCGTTGCTTGACAGAGATTCCGTAAGTAACGATAGTGTCAGGAACTTTTGTTGCACAGAGGTTAGGGATCTCTGGGAATAGAATGTTCCAGGAACCATTGATTGCTCGTAAAGCGCCTGGCCCTCAGCGGAATTGAGATTGCCTGATGAATCGTCAGGAATATTGGAATCAGGTGTATCAGACCAAGGGGTCGCAGGATGTCAGCTGGCATCAGAGCCGTCCAGACTTGTCGCTGGCGCTCATCGCGGCCTCTGGCGTCGGCAAGGATGCGGGCATCATCGACGTCGGCGGCGGGGCATCCACGCTCGTTGATTTCCTGCTCGATGTCGGTCACACGCGGCTTGCGGTGCTCGACCTATCCGGTGTCGCATTAAGCCATAGTCGCGCCAGGCTTGGGGCACGGGCGGACAGAGTCGAGTGGTTCGAGGCAGACGTGACATCGTTCCAGCCGCCGCATCGTTTTGATCTGTGGCATGACCGAGCCGTGTTCCACTTCCTGACGGCAGCGGAGGACCGTCGCAGCTATGTGGCGACGCTGCGACGGACTTTGCATCCGGGCGGCACCGTTGTGCTGTCCACGTTCGCGCTGGACGGCCCACCGAAGTGCAGCGGCCTCGATGTTATGCAATACGATGAGTCGTCCATTCTTGCGGAATTGGGTGCGGAGTTTCAGCTTCGGGAGGTCCGCCGAGAGACTCACGTGACGCCGTGGCAATCTGAACAGCAGTTTATTTACTTTCGGTTTCAGTGGCAGCCCACATGAACGGGGTTGTATGGGGGTCATCGAAGGACGGTTGGTTTTTCTGACACGCAAGATTGAGGTCGTGTCTTGCCAGCACACATGCAGTGAGCAGGTTTCATTCTCTTCGCGCTCCACATCATCGTCTATATGCACCATGCCAGACTTGCGGCCTGGCACTCGGTAAGGCGGGCCGTAGCAGTGGGTTTCGAAGCGCCACGTCACTAGTGATGGATTCCAGCAGTAATGGCCATGGAGGGACACAACGGGGTCTGGGCCCAGTAGATTCATCCGATTGACATTTCTCAGGCTTGTCGTTAGGGTCCGATCTGTTGAGTGAATGGTCGCTATGAGGAGGGTGATTCATGCAGATTCAGGTTCATACAGACAACAACATCACAGGGCGTGAAGATGTCGTGAGCCTCGTTCAGTCCACGGTAGAGGGGGCTGTGGGCCGGTTTGGCGACCGGATTACCCGCGTGGAGGCGCACCTCAGTGACACAAACAGTCACAAATCGAAGGGTGACGACAAACGGTGTTTGCTCGAAGCCAGACTGGCCGGTCTCCAGCCTTTCGCGGTGAGCCATGAGGCCGCGACCATCGAGATCGCCGTGACTGAAGCCGCAGACAAGCTACAACGAGCGATCGAAAGCAAAATTGGACGGATCCAAGATCGATAACGCAGTCGAGCCTGCATTATTCATGAACGTTTCTGCTGCAATCGCCGATCCGCTGCTACGACACGCCTTTGGCCGGCGGGCTCGCCCCTCGGCCCCTCACCGTACTGCACGAGTACGCATCGGGGCATCAGGGCTCCGCGCGCCGGTCTCGCGACGCGGCTTGGCGATTTCGCGACGAACCGTCATGAATAATGCAGGCTGGATGGCGGTCGTGAGGGCTCTGGCTGTCGACGAGAACTCAGAATAACCCCAATTCGTAACGGTATACCGTTCCGTGTCCCACACCCACACCAATCCGGCCATGGAGATATCGTTGAGGAGATTTGAACCGGCACGACAATCGCAGTGGAATTTTTCGCCCTACTTTGAGTAGTATGGCGGTTGGTATACGCAGGGGTTGGGCTCCTAATATTGGAGGATGTACACAATGACTACGCGTTTTGTCATACCTATTACTGCTGCGCTTGCATGCATAATCTTTCTTGCGGCATGTGACTCAAAAACAGCTCCTAGTAAGGCATGTGTTGAGGCAGCCCGCTTATATGCAGAAGCAGTAGACACAGACCAGCGCGCTCCTGATGGTGAGAAAGCGGTGGATATAAAACTTCGGAAGGACTCTCTTGCGGAGTTAGAGGATCGGAAGGTCAAAGCGTGTGGGGAGTAAATTGCGAGCAGAAATAGGGAAGCCCTGCCAGCATTATTCATGAGCGAGACAAGCTAGACGTGCGCGACAGGCGTGACTTGCGAAGATGAAACTTCCGATCCGTACCGTTTTTCTCGCACATCTCGCAAGTCCCGCGCGAAGGGGAGGCGCCGCATGGTCAAGGTCGCGTTGTTCGTTCGTCTGGAAGCAAAGCCTGGGAAAGAGAAAGAGGTCGAGAATTTTCTCGTATCCGGTCTTCCAATCGTGCTGGCAGAGCCGGCTACCACAGCGTGGGTTGGAATCCGCTTGGGGCCAACCACCTTCGGTATCTTCGACGCCTTCCCGGATGAGGCAGGCCGTCAGGCCCATCTGACTGGCCGGGTCGCAGCGGCGCTTATGGCAAAGGCCGGTGAGCTGTTGGCTACACCGCCGTCCATCGAGAAAGTCGATGTCCTCGCGGCAAAGCTGCCAGGCTAGGAGTCTGTTTGACACCTGCGGCTACTGGCTGAGGATGATCTCGACGGCGAGCTGAGCAGTTGTGGAACGGTTTTTGTTGACGATGTAGGTGGCGTGTTCTTGTGAGCCTGTTGTTCCGCTTGGCGTGATAAATTCTTGGAGTTGGGTGGGAGAGCGTCGCTCGTACATGGCGCCTTCTTGCTTCGTGATTGGCCCGGGCGGGACTAGGGAGAGATGAGCCGTTAGTGTGATGGGCTTGTTCTCCATCGGCAGAGGAATCAGTTCTCGCTGACCGGCGGTCATCTTCAGAGAGGCCT
>JANNXZ010000127.1:0-1969 GCA_031409835.1 Nitrospirota bacterium | reverse complement strand
TATTCCAGTGAATACACCTCCGGTTTTTCCGCGCCTGCGGCCTCGCATCTGGCCGCCCCTCCTTCGCCTCGTTACGAAGGTAATGCCGGACAGACTCCTGGCCCCACTCTTCTGCTGCAAACGACTCGGGGCACACGTCTGGGAATGTAGATGTGAATAGCACAGGCAGAGGTGGAAAACCCAGTCTACATGCGGTGGAATGGGCTTCTTCTTTGGTAGGGGGAGCCCCTCACGGGCGTCGATGACGAACAAAATTGAACGGAGCTGGTGGAACTAGGGAGGAGATTGGGAGAGCGTTGTGGTACCCGCGCAATCCGTGCGGCGGGTACCGTGGTGTCGGACCCTACTTGAGGGCGACTGGCGAAGGGGCTGTTGTTGGACAGGTGCCAGGGGTCATGTATAACAAATAGTTTCCCATCCCATGTTGGGCTTCTTTTTTCTGCAAGGGATGGTGATGGACCATGATCATTTCATAGTCGTCAGCCTTCGTCACAGGAAATCCCTGACCGTCTTGATAGACTTGGTGCGGCTGAAATTGGAGGAAGGTTCCATCCTGGTCGACGTCGGGAACCGTCCGCAGCAGGGTCTGCTTCTTGGTCTTATTGTCAAGCCCGATCATGAGGAGTTCGTCATGCCCATGTGGGTAGGCAAATTTCACACAGCCATCCATCGAAAACTTGAGCGGCTCCCGGTGGACCTGGACTCCGGTGTTAATCTCAATCCCTTCGTCCGTCTGGTTTGGGCCTCGTTGGGAGAACTTGCTGAAGCACACAATGTTCACTCCCACCTGATAGACGTCCATTTCTTTGACAGAGGTACCCTCGGGCGCCATGTACATGGTGAACGTCGCCATGACATCTTTGGTGACCGGCGCTTTATGATAAAACGCGACGATTGACATGAGGTGGTCGCTCTTGGCCAGCTTGACCCCATAGCCTGCCGGGAAGCGCGTCTCAGTCATCTCCAGCCCCGCGCCTGCAAAGAACAACGGTTCGCCATCGCACGAGACGCTCGGTTTGCTGTTGTTGAGCATCAGGATGTGATGGAGATAGTTCTTGGGGAGAGGCTTCCCTTCTTTGGTAAAGACCGCAGTCTTGTATCCGATCATATACCGATCATTGGGAAGCTGAAAACTATGTTTGGGCATTGAGGCTGCCAGGTCTCCCTCGTGAGAGGCGGGGAGGTCGATGGGGCCAAACGTGAGGGTCACGACATCGCCCTGAACGGTAACTGTCGTAGCCGTTTGATTCTTGAGGGAGGGGACTGCATGGTGATCGTGACCGCCGTCTGCAAGGGCAGGAGTCACCAGACAGATGCTGGCGAGCAGAGTGAGAAGTACCTGACGCATAAAACCTCCCAAGGATAAAAAATAGTTACGCGAATATTCGGAGCGCTGATCGTAGAGGCCTGTGTGATACGCAGATGTCATCGTGCAGATGGTAGCGGGGTCAACCGCTTCCAGAGGTAGGTTCCGCCATGTTCGCGGGGAGGAATATTTTTCTGGTTGCCGACGCGTGAATACCACCACACGCCTTTGGCCTGGGCTCCGTCCTCGGAGAGGAGGAGTTCAAATTCTCCTTCGCGATCGTTACCCGGCTGTTGCCAGGTGCCTTGCCACAAACGATCGGCATACTTTGTCGTCACGAATCGTCCACCGTGCTGGGTATAGGGACCATTACCGGCTTTGTCGAGCGTGGCCTTGTAGCGCTTGTCGTCCTCCACTTCGAGAATGTCCCATTCCCCACTTAAGTCAAGGACGGCTGGTTGGCCGGTCGATGAAGCCACGGTGCGTGGTGCAGCGGTATTCAGCTGATTGTCGACAGACATCGCGCCGCCGACATTAAGGAAGGATTCATGCCAAGACAGGAGTATCCACTGGCCGTTTCGACGTTCAAGCACACCGGTTTCTCGTAACGGCAGGACGGCGCGTTCCTGGCTCGGTCCTTGACCGAGGACACGTACATAGTTC
>JANNXZ010000126.1:0-5259 GCA_031409835.1 Nitrospirota bacterium | reverse complement strand
GCGCTGATGATGGTCTACGTGTTGTTCGGCGGTATGACGGCAACCACCTGGGTGCAAATCATCAAGGCCTGCATGCTGCTGGGCGGCGCAACCTTCATGGCGTTCATGGTGCTGCTGAATTTCGGCTTCAGCCTGGAGGCGCTGTTTGCCCAAGCGGTCGAGATCAAAGCCGGCCTGGCCACAGCTTCTGGCAAAACATCGGCGGACGCGGCGGCGGCCGGTCAGTCGATCATGGGACCGGGCAACTTCGTCAAAGACCCGATCTCAGCGATCTCGTTCGGCATGGCGCTGATGTTCGGCACGGCCGGCCTGCCGCACATCCTGATGCGCTTTTTCACGGTACCGAGCGCCAAGGAAGCGCGCAAGTCGGTGATGTGGGCGACCGGATGGATCGGCTATTTCTACCTGCTGACCTTCATCATCGGTTTCGGCGCCATCACCTTCGTGTTGACCAACCCGGAGTTCCTCGATGCCACCGGCGCGCTCAAGGGCGGCAACAATATGGCGGCGGTGCATCTGGCCAACGCGGTGGGTGGCAATGTGTTTCTCGGCTTCATCTCGGCTGTGGCGTTCGCAACCATCTTGGCGGTCGTTGCCGGTCTCACGCTGTCGGGTGCGTCAGCCGTGTCACATGACCTGTACGCGACGGTTATCAAAGGCGGCAAGGCCGACGGCGCTTCCGAGTTGCGGGTGTCGCGCATGACCACGGTGGCGCTGGGAATCCTGGCCGTGTTGCTGGGTATCGTGTTCGAGAAACAGAACGTGGCGTTCATGGTGTCCTTGGCGTTCGCGATCGCGGCCTCGGCCAACTTCCCGGTGTTGTTCATGTCAGTGTTGTGGAAGGGCTGCACGACCCGCGGCGCGGTCATTGGCGGTTTTCTCGGGCTGATTTCATCGGTGCTGCTCACGATCGTATCGCCGTCGGTGTGGGAAGCGACCTTGGGCTATCCGAAAGGCAGCGCGTTGTTCCCGTACACCTCGCCAGCGCTATTCTCAATGACGATCGGTTTCGTGGGCATCTGGTTGTTCTCGATCCTTGACCGAAGCAGCCAGGCGGCAAGGGACCGTGGTGGCTTTCTGGCCCAACAAGTGAGGTCGGAGACCGGCATCGGCGCGACGACCGCATCTAGGCACTGAACCCGGCTCCTGAGATCCGGGCACGGCGACAGGCGAATGGCGGACGACGTGCTCGATCGGCTCGTCGACGCCGTCGTATACGGGAAAGATGCTGAAGAAACAGGGGTGGCTTGAAAATTCGCAGAAGCACGGAAGTGAGGGTGACGAAGAGCGGATATTCCGGGAGTCGCCATAATGCGTTGAATCGAGACTGCTCATGTCTCCTTCTTACTGTTAGCCGCGTGCTCCTCTAAAGTGCGACCGAGGGTCGCCTGCCGTCGCACAGCGGCATTCTCTTGGCTGTTACCTCCCCACACCCGCTATGGCGACTCCCTCCATATCCATCCCTTCCACCCCTGCGAAGAGAGAAAGAGTAAGAGCGGCTGACGGCACCAATGCCCATCAGCCGTACACTCACCGATGCTCAATTGAAAACAAACCGGAAAATGATTACCCTGGCGCAAGCTGTGTCCCTCATTTTTAAGGAGTGCTAATCCATGGCCACGAAGAAAACAGAGTCGACAAAGGCGAAGGAGTCAGCGAAGACGGCCACGGCGCCAACTGGTGGCGGCTCGACCGAAGATTTTGAGAAGCTCGGCGTGTTCTATCTAGGTCGTCCTTACGACATGGCAACCAAGCAGTCCAAGCCCGGCTGGCTGCTGTATGACTCCAAAGATCTGGTGACCCATGCGGTCTGCGTCGGCATGACCGGCAGCGGGAAGACTGGCCTCTGCATCGGACTCCTCGAAGAAGCGGCCATCGACGGTATTCCTGCCATCATCATCGACCCCAAAGGCGACCTGGCTAACCTCATGCTGACGTTTCCGCAACTTCGCGGTGAAGATTTTGCGCCCTGGGTCAATGAGGACGACGCCCGGAAGAAGGGTCTCTCGCCGGCGGACTATGCGACCCAGCAAGCCGAGATGTGGAAAAACGGCTTGGGCGATTGGGGCCAGAGTGGCGAGCGGGTCCAGAAGCTCCGCGATGCGGCGGATGTCGTCGTCTATACGCCTGGCAGCAACGCCGGCATTCCCGTCTCCATTCTTAAATCCTTTGCGGCGCCGTCGCAGGAGATTCTGGACGACGCCGAGATGCTGCGCGAACGGATCAGCACAACGGTGACGAGTCTGTTAGGTCTTGTCGGCGTCGAAGCTGATCCCATAAAGAGTCGCGAACACATTCTCTTGTCGACGATTCTCGACCACACATGGAGAGCAGGACGGGATCTGGATCTGGCCACATTGATCCAGCAGATCCAGACGCCGCCGGTTGCCAAGATCGGTGTGTTAAGTCTGGATTCGTTCTATCCCTCGAAGGAGCGCTTTGCCCTCGCCATGCAGCTCAATAACTTATTAGCTGCGCCGGGATTTTCTGCCTGGTTGGAAGGCGACGCGCTCGATGTGGGCCAGATGCTCCATTCGCCAGGGGGCAAGCCGCGGCTCGCCATTTTCTCGATCGCGCATCTCAACGATGCTGAGCGGATGTTCTTTGTCACCTTGCTGCTAAGTCAAACGCTTGGCTGGGTCCGAGCGCAGTCCGGTACGACCAGCCTCCGCGCCATCCTCTATATGGACGAAATCTTTGGCTACTTCCCGCCGGTCGCCAATCCGCCGTCGAAGCAACCGTTGCTGACGTTGCTGAAGCAGGCCCGCGCGTTCGGTCTGGGCGTGGTGTTGGCGACACAGAATCCCGTCGATCTGGACTACAAAGGCTTGGCGAATACCGGCACCTGGTTCATCGGACGGTTGCAAACCGAACGAGACAAGGCGCATGTGTTGGAAGGGCTGGAAGGCGCTTCGGCAAGCTCTGGAAAGAAGTTCGATAAACAGGGGATGGAACAGCTTCTCGCCGGCCTCGGTAATCGGGTCTTTCTCGTGAACAATGTTCACGAAGACGCGCCGGAAGTCTTTCAGACAAGATGGACGCTATCTTACCTTCGAGGGCCACTGACACGTACTCAGATCAAGATGCTCATGGACCCGCTCAAAGCCGGTAAGGGGTTAGGGGTCAGGGGTGAGGCGAAACCCCTAACCCTTCACCCTTCACCCCTCACTCCTCACGCCTCACGTCCGATGTTGGCGCCCGATGTGCCGCAGCATTTTATCCCTATCCGAGGGAGTCAGCCGAGCGGCAGCACCTTGATCTACCAGCCGATGTTACTCGGGGCTTCGCAGGTGCGCGTATCTGATAGTACGGCCGGCGTCGATGTGACGCAGGATGTGACCCTGCTTGCGCCGATCTCGGACGGTGCGGTGGCGGTGGATTGGGACCGTGCCGTGGAAGTGGGCTTGGTCCTGGCTGATCTGGAGTCAGCGCCTTCAGACGGCGCGCAGTTCGGCGCAGTTCCCGGTGCGGCAAGCAAAGCAAAAAGCTATGAGACTTGGAACAAGGATTTTTCCGGTTGGTTATTCAGAAATCAGAAAGTCGATCTCTTGAAGAGTCCCAGCACGAAAGAAGTCTCCAGGCCTGGCGAGTCCGAGCGGGACTTCCGTGTACGACTGCAACAGGCCGGGCGTGAAGCCAGGGACAAACAATCGGACAGTCTGCGACAGAAGTACGCGCCGAAGATTGCCGCCTTGCAAGATCGGATCAGGCGAGCGGGGCAAATGGTCGAACGGCAGCAAGCGGAGTCTCGTTCGAGTCAAATGCAGGCGGCCATTTCGGTTGGCGCTTCAATCCTTGGCGCATTCCTTGGACGGAAGACAATAAGCGCGGCAAACATCGGCCGAGCGACAACGGCGATTCGCGGAGCTGGGCGCGCGATCAAAGAATCGAAGGACGTGGGGCAGGCCGAAGACAACGTGGTGGCGCTGCAGCAACAATTGGCCGACCTCGAAGCGCAGTTCAAGGAGGAGACCGATGCGCTCGCAGCCGCGACAGATCCCCTCAACGAGAATCTCGAAATTGTCTCTCTCAAACCCACCAAGGCCAACATCGCCGTGAAGCTCGTGGCCCTCGCCTGGACACCTCACTGGCGCGACTCGGGCGGCGCAACGACACCAGCCTGGTCTTAGGTCATGAGTGGTGAGCGAGACAGGTGAAGCGTGAAGCGCGGGAAAAGCGAGACGAGTGAAACGGGTGGGTCAGGAAGTGCTGAGTTCAAAGTTCCGAACCTTCGGCCTTTCCCACCTTCAGCCTTACCCCCTATAGAGCAATGACCTGGTAGTAGCAAAACCCTTCGTGCTCGACGAGTTTTTTCGCCATCACCCCTGCGGCTGTTTCAAGCGTGGCGGCAAGCGTCTCGTTCTGGGTACTGAAGACACTTCCGCCGCGCACCGCTTTCCCCACAAGCGATGTCACGGCAGCTTCGGCGCGCAGGGCGTCGCGAGTCACTCGGGCTAAGGCCTCCAGCGAAATCATGGGACGATTGGCATCGAATTCAGGGTAGGCAACCTCCTGGAATGTCGGCTCTACTGTCAATGCCGTCGCGCCATGCACGGCCGGCACTCGATAGGCTGCGTCGAAGAAGGCTTCCAGGAAAATGCGCGTCAGATCGGCGCTGACACGTTGAGAGTCGATTGTGGCTGCCTGGACGCGAACTGAATTGGCGGGGCTCTCTCCGGTTGCTTCTGAGATCCCTGGATATAGCAAGACGTTGCCGCTTCGGTCGACGAATCCCTTCGAGATGACTTTCACCACCCCGCGAGGGCCGGCTCCCGCGTGGTCCGATCTGGCCGTGAAACTGAGATCGCCAAAATAGGCTTTGTTGTACGCCAACAGCAGGCGGGCGAAGCGAGAGGAATCCTGTTCGAGCTGATCCTCATCCAGACCGAGATGTCCATGCCATTGTCTGGCTACGTCGATGACCTCTGTGAGTTTGCCCAGATCGATGTGCGCGTTCGCATCGTTGGCCACGTCATCGAGGACGTCGATAAGGATGGAGAGGGACGTGTCCTTGCCCTGATGGTGCCAGCGGACCCTATCAATGAGGGACGTCAGAGGGCGGACGCTGGTTGCTTGACCCTCCGGGGACTGTTGGAGCAGAGAATCGGGCGAGGCGCTGGGGGCACGTCGTTCGTTCAGCGGTTCATCGTGGGCTTGCCTGGTGCAGGCCAGGAACTTCGTCACGAGCTCTTTCTTGTCATCAAACTTCTGGCGGAACTCTCCACGGTGGAGATCCAGCTGGTCACGCAACTGCAGGAC
>JANNXZ010000125.1:0-1850 GCA_031409835.1 Nitrospirota bacterium | reverse complement strand
TTCGATATTGAGCTGACCCTCAATTACGCGCCCATCACGGGCTCTGCCCTATTCCTGCAGCGTGTCGAAGCCGAGTCCTCCAAAGGATCGCAAGACCCAGTCTTCCAGTCGATCGAGATCGTCAAGTACGTGGAGAACGTCGCGGTTCTCAAGTAACCACTCGCGTGTAAGACGTGTAAGGTGAAACGTGAAACGATCGTGAGGTGAAGGCTTTCGTTAGCCTGGTCCAGACTGCCTTGTACGTCTCACGTTTTACGTTTTACGAACTATTCTGCGATGATGCTGGAGCCTGGCGACTTCATCTTAAAGATCTGAACGGCGTTGTACATGCCCTTGGCCGGGTGGTTGAGGATGAGGCGGGAATTCGTAATGTGGGTGTCGAGCAACTCGTATTGCCCACCGCTGAAATAGATATCGCAATCGTCCATCGCACAGTTCTTATAGACGTGGTTGTCCAGCGACAGCTTCGCCTTGCTGAACTGCTGTCCTTCCACCAAAATATAATCCGGCGCCACGCCCATGGTCAGTTCCTCCGCCGCGCACTATAACAAGTCTCTTTTTGAACCGCAAACCAGCACATAGTTGGGAAATTAGACTGATAGATTCGGCGCAGTATTCCAGTGAGTGGTGTTGGGACCATGAAATTCGAACAGGATATATTCTAGTTTCAGGGCATTAATTTCGTTGCTCCGTTGAGAGGAGCGGTCATCTATCTTAGGTGTGCGTATTCTCTCCTGTGGGAGGGCGCTCGATGTCAGCAATACTGCGGTTGTCAAACGAGGCCGTTCCGATTCTTCACCTTCTCTAGAGGGAGCAGGCAATTGTCCTTCACTGCGCGCATCGAGTGACCACTGCTTCTGTAATGCTCCCTCCAAGCTTGCTTGTTATCTCTTTAGGGATGGGGGCTGATGGATCTTCCACTGCGCGCGTCCAACGAGGGCCTTCTGAGGCCGCGCGTTGCGCGAGCACAGAAGATCATCAGGCTCCATCCCTCTCTATTTTTTCATCTGTATTTTTTCATCTTGATCCCTTCCATCCACCCGTATAGAATGGCCCAACTTTTCAGTCAGTTAGCTTCGGCATGATCTGCACCACCCTGCGGTTTCCCCCTCCACGTACTTTTGATGGGTTGAAGCCACAGGCAGCCGTGTGACATAAAGAGCCTTTGAATTCATTGGGAGGAGAGCACTGTGAGCGACTCAGTCATCATTATGTTTGCGTTGGCAGCGGCGGTGACCGGCATTGTTTATGGCCTATACCTGGCCATGTGGGTGTTCAAGCTCGATGCCGGGAACCCGAAGATGCAGGATATTGCAAAGGCTATTCAGGAAGGCGCGAGTGCTTACCTGAATCGCCAGTACCGGACCGTCGGCGTTGTCGCCGCTGTGTTATTCGCCATCTTGTGGGGAGCAGGGGCCTTCTCCGATAAATTCGGCTTATTGACCGCAGTAGGATTTTTGATCGGCGCTGGCGCGTCGTCACTGGCTGGGTATGTGGGTATGGTCATCGCGGTGCGGGCGAACGTGCGGACAGCCCAGGCTGCCCATAATGGGATGAATGCCGCGCTGACGGTGGCGTTCCGTGGCGGCGCGGTGACGGGGCTTTTGTTAATCGGCTTGGGCTTGCTGGCCATTACCATCTTCTATACGCTGGCCGCACAGTATGCTGGTCAGGAGAAAGCCATCCATGCCTTGCTGAGTCTTGGGTTCGGCGGCAGTTTGATTTCGGTGTTTGCCCGCGTGGGCGGCGGGATCTATACCAAAGCGGCGGATGTCGGCGCAGACCTCGTCGGGAAACTCGAGGCGGGGATTCCGGAGGATGACCCTCGCAACCCGGCCGTTATTGCAGAC